>QHOI01000044.1 GCA_003218705.1 Verrucomicrobiota bacterium
GCCGAGCTTTTTGAAATAGGACAGAAGGCCGAAAAGGAAGGCAATCCAAAGCGAGCCATTCGTGCCTATCGTCAACTTGTCCGCCAGCATCCGCGCGATGCGCTGGCAGCCGGAGCGGCGTTTCGCACAGCCGTGTTGATGGAGCAGGTGCGTGATTACTTGATGGCCGCCGGGGCGTACCGGGTGGTGGTGACAAATTATCCTACCAGTCCGCATTTTCTCGAAGCGATCGAAGCACAATTCCGGATCGGAGAAATGTATCTGGCCGGGAAAAAACTGAAAGTGCTCGGTATTCCTATGGCCACTTCGATGGATCGCGCAGTAGAAATTTTTGCGGCCGTGATTCGGACCGCGCCCTACGGCAAATACACCGCGCGGGCACAATTCGACATTGGTCTGGCCCGCGAAAAACAGGGAGCGAACGACGCCGCTCTCCAGGCGTATGCGGCGGTGATAGAGAAATTTCCAAACGATCCGGTGGCGGCGGACGCGCAATATCAAATTGGTTACATCTGGTTCACTGCCGCACGCGCTGGGACCAAGGACATCGCGGCAACCAACAACGCACGAACTGCATTCCAGGATTTTTTGTTTCGTTATCCCAACAGCGAAAAAGCAGCCCAAGCGCGCGCCAATCTTCAGCAATTGGAGCATAAGGCGACCAGCAGCTCATTCGATGTCGCGCGCTATTACGACAAACAAAAAGCCTACCGCGCAGCGGTTATTTATTACAACGAGGTAATTCGGCAGCAGCCGGGATCGGTCGAAAGCGAAAAAGCGAAAAAACGGATCGATCAATTGCGGGCAAAGCTTGGTGACAAGGTGCTTCGGCCGTTACAAGAAATGGAAGCGGAAAAAAAGGAAGCGGAAAAAAAGAAAGGCGCTGAGCAGGAGAAAGCGAAGAGCGCCGGGCAAAGCGCTCCCGCTCGAAATTCCGCGCCGATATTGCCGCCCGATTTGGACAGCGCACTTCCGCCGCCGCCTTCGACATCGCTGGACACAACTTTGCCTCCGGCATCTTCGAGCGAGCCGGCAAGCAGTGCTACGCCCGAACCGTCGAGCACATCGCAAGAAAGCGCGACGCCTTCGCGACCTGAAGATTCCGGTTCTTCTGAAGCAACGGCTTCGCCGACGCCGTGAAGAATTCGATTGCGGCAGCGTTAGCCTGCCTCAGTTTGAGCGGTTGCCTTGGCTATCACATCGGACCCGCCAAGCCATATTATCTTCGCGACGTTCACACGATTGCGATCCCGACTTTCGTCAATAAAACGCTCTTGCCCCGCGTGGAAGTGCTCGTGACCGATACCGTGATCAAACAATTTCAACAGGACGGTACTTTTCGAATTGGAAGTGGCGGTTCAGCGGACGCGACCTTAAAAGGTGAGATCATTCGCGTCAGCAGATCGCCGGCGCGTTCGGTGACCGGAAATGTTTTGGCCACGAGCGAATTTAATCTGTCCATGCGCGTGAGATACAGACTGGTAGGTCCGGACGGCAAACCGCTCGGCCCTTTTGCCGAGGTGGTTGGAACGACGAGTTTCTTCGTCGGAACGGACGTGACCACCGATGAGCGCCAGGCGCTACCTCTGGCCACAGAGGAATTGGCCACCCGCCTTGTCACCCAGCTGAGCGAAGGCTGGTGATGCGGGATGAAAGGGGAAGAGAAACTTTGGGAAATTCTCAACGATAAACTCGAAACCCTCCGCGCGAGCAGCCGTTTACCGGAAGCCATTCGTGTCGCCGAAACTTTGCTCGAGCTGGCCAAGCGCACATTTGGCGAGGACGACAATGCGCTGGCGTTGAGTTACGAAAAACTGGGGCAGCTTCTCGACCAAAGTGGTGACCGCGCCAAAGCCAAACCCTACCTGCTAAAGGCGCACGGGGTTCTGGAAAAAGCCAAGCCACCGAACCAGCGGATGCTTTACCGGTCGGCGCGGCGACTCGCTTTCTTGTGCGATAACCTCGGCCAACAGGAAGAAGCGATCCGGTATTACGAGAAAGCGATCGCGGCCGGCACGCAACTGGACGACCTGTCCTATGCGGATCTGGGGACAATGCTTAACAACGTCGCCCTCATTTTCAGGAAATCAGGCCGGCAGAAAGCGGCGGAGCCGTACTACCTGCATGCCCTTCAGATTTACGAGAAGCAACTCGGACCGCAGCACGCCGACGTCGCGTCGGTGCTGAATAATCTCGCAGTCTTTTATACCAACGAGAAGCGTTATGCCGAAGCGGAGAAAACTCATCTGCGCGCGCTCGGAATTAGAGAAAAAGTGCTGCCGCCAACGCATCCCGACATCGCTCAATCAAAATGCAATCTGGCGGTGGTTTATCATTCCCGCGGCGATTATCCGAAAGCAGCCGAGCTTTATCGAGCGTCGCTCAAGAGTTGGGAAGAAGCGACCGACAAACCGCCGGAAGATTACGAAATCGTCGCCGCTAATTATGCCGATCTGCTGCGTTCGTTAGGCAAAGCCCGGAAAGCGCAGCAACTCGAAGCACGGGCGCGCAAACGGCGGCGCGGTTAAGGCGCGACGCAAGATCGACATCTGCTCTTCCGCTCACTCTTCTTCTTCGCCTGCTTGAGATTTAACGGACTAAGATTAAGAGGAAGGTTAAGATCCCTATGCCGATGAGTTTTCACGTTGCGCCAGCACGCACTCTGGGCATGGTAGTTGCCCTCGCTCGCTCACGTGGCGGAATTGGCAGACGCGTACGGCTCAGGACCGTATGGGGCAACCCGTGGAGGTTCGAGTCCTCTCGTGAGCAATTTGCTCGACGATCAGACGCCCGTCGGTTGTAACGTCAGCCGCAAATTAACGCACATGCAGTTACGTCTCTATATCCACATCGGACTTTGGTGCGCACTGTTCGCCGTGTTTCTTGCCTTTGCTATACCGATTGTCGGGCCCGCGCTCGTAGAAAATCAAATCGGTCCGGCCGAAGTGAATCGATCGATCGATGCTTATATTCTGGCTTTGACCGGGATCGAACACGGTTCGGAGAAACTTCCAGACGTCTTCAGTAGGTTGCCGAAAGCGGGACCACTCATAATTGTTGTCCGCAAGGATGACTCTCAAAGTGAGTTTCTTGGGATGATGATTGGGTACGTTTCATGGCCACGGGAAATTAAGTTGATTAAACTAGCAACGCCAACTGCCGAAAAAGAGCTGGCTGGTATCAATCCCGATTCTATTTCAGGACTGGTTTTCTGCCTGGTGGATCCCCCGGCGTGGTTAGGCAAACCAATCCGGCTAGGTTCTAGCATCTTTCTTGTCCCATTACCGAAGACTGGATGATGACGCTACTTGGACTATCCGCCGCTTACGTCACGATCTTGTTCGCTGGATTTGGCATTACATTGCTAATGTTCGCCAAAGCGGGTCGTCTCAATCTGGTAGAATGTAGTTGCCTATCGTGGTTGCTGGGTATCGGCGCTGTTTCTTTGCTAGTTTGGCTTTGCGGCACATTTTGTTCCGGCCTGTTGCTGCAAGCGGTGGTCGCGATCGCGTGTCTAGCTCTTGGAATATCGGGATGGACGATCAAACGAAAGCTAGGTAGCAAGTTCACATTGCCATTGCCGAGAAACTTGATCGAATGGTTACTAACCAGCCTTCTCCTAGTGGAGATTACTGTATTCTTCTATGTCTCGTTTAAGCACACCCTTGGCTGGGACGGCTTGCTCAACTGGGAAATCAAAGCCCGTTACGCGTTTCTTAATGGTGGAGTGATTCCAGGATCGTACTACTCAAACCCTGGACGGGCGTTTAGTCATCCCGAATATCCGCTGGCGATCCCGTTCACAGAGCTCTGGCTCTACTTGTGGATGGCCGAACCGCACCAATTTTGGGTCAAGACAATTTTCCCTCTATTCTACGCCGCCGGTGCGCTCCTCCTTGCTCTGTTCGTCACGAGGCTATCGACGAAACGCTGGCCAGGCTTGATTGTGGCGACGCTGCTCGCGTTCGTTCCTTTCCTTAGTGCGAGTCCGGGCGGAATCACTGTAGGTTACGTTGATTTTCCGATGAGCGTGTTCTATCTGGCGGCTTTGGGTTATCTTCTTTGTTGGTATAGGGAAGATACCGTTTCTAATATTTCCATGTTTGCAGGTTGCTTAGCGTTGCTGCCATGGATCAAATCGGAAGGCTTAATTCTGTGGGTTCTGCTTGTCTTTTTCGGCTTATGTTTGAGCTTGCCCAAGCACCGGACGAGACAGGTTACATTGGCACTTCTCCCAGGACTGTTCATTGTTGTGGGTTGGCGCCTCTATCTACGACTCATGCATACCTTTCCGCATTCTGACTTCGCACATCCTAGCTTCAGTTTGTTGCACCAAAACTTCGGAAGACTTGCTGATATAGGGCGAGTGTTCTCCGAGGATGTAAGTACACCTGTTTATTGGAGTATTTTTTGGTTACTCGCCGCGGTGGCTATAGGCTATGCGCTGGCGGCTCGCAAATTAGAGAAGGTAATTCTGGCAATGGCGGTACTGCTTCCGATCGTTCTCTATCCACTAGCGTACGTTTTTAGCACGTGGCCAAGTTACACCGCTCATATGACTTCTTCGCTCCCGCGCCTCCTCCTGCACGTGGTTCCGGCTGGATGGCTTGCGATTGGACTGGCTTTAACGCAGCCGAAAGGCCAGGTTCGATAGCTCTGAATGTTTTCGAGACCAGTCCTGATGCGCGTAGCCCGGAAGCAGTTCGCGCGATGTTTGGTAGCATTGCACGGCGCTACGACCTGGCGAACCACCTTCTGAGTTGCGGATGCGATTTCCTCTGGCGCCGACGAGCGGCGGAAATCGTGGCCTGCTGGAATCCGCACACGATACTTGATCTTGCTACCGGAACGGGAGATTTGGCGCTGGCGCTGGCGAAAGCGTTGCCGAATGCAGAAATCATTGGCTCGGATTTCTCCGAGGAAATGCTGGCGGTTGCGCAAGCGAAAGGTGTTCGTCGAGTTGTTACCGCAGATGCTCTCTCGCTTCCATTTGCCGACCGGACATTCGATTGTCTGACCATTGCTTTTGGTTTGCGCAATATCAAAGATTGGAACGCCGCCTTGCGAGAAATGGTGCGCGTGCTGGGGACTAACGGCAATTTGCTGGTCATGGAATTCTCGCTCCCGTCGGTGTCGATCTTGCGAGCGATTTATCGGTTTTATCTTCATCGTTTGCTTCCGATTTTCGGATCTTTTCTCACCCGAAAGAAGGCCGCTTACGATTATTTGGGCGATTCGATCGAGCAATTCCCCGGCGGCGAAGAATTGGTGCGTTTAATCGAGGCAAATGGATTTCGGGATGCCACCGCCGAAGCTCTCAGTGGCGGTATTGTCACGATTTACACCGCGAAGAAGCGGAGTTAACGCGATGCCGATCCTGTCGGCGATGGCGACGGTGACGGCGATTCCTGACCAACGAGTGGCAGTTTCAACACATTCAAATCGGGATTGTTGAGCGCAAATGTTCCTTCGCGCTCGTCCACTTTTGCAAACGACATCCCGTCCAGCGTCGGGGCGCCAATGGTAAGTGTGTGTGTCGTCTTATCGTCGGGCGATGTCGTGAAAGTCACGACAAGCCGCGGTTTATCGAAGGCATGCGCCGGAGTTGTCGATCCAATCCAGCGCACGGCGTGCAAGGTTGCCAAACTGTTAAGAAGCGATTGCAGGTTGGTTTGATTGATCGGGCCGCTCCCTTTGGCCCAATTCCAGTGATTGTTCTCGGCTCGCACCAACGCGGACTCTTTGTCGGTCGTCACGGTGACGCGATGGATCTGTTCCGGCTTGAAATTGAAGATCGATAATTCCTGCCATTGCAACGGGTCCGTGAAAATCTGGTCGAGCAAATTACGATGCACCGCGACAACGAACGGCTCATCGCCGACCCGTGCGTAGACGTTCTCACCTTCCACTTTTCCAAACGCCACCGATGCGAATGGTTGTTCGCCGGCTTTGGTTTCAGCTGTGTTCTCGGAAGCGAACGAACTGAAGGTGACAGTCAATTGCGGCTTATCCAGGCCATACTTCGGCAAGTTCGAAGCGACATCTTCGACAAATTTTGTGACCTGCTCGTTTTGCAGTCGATCGATAAGCCGGCGGACCTCACCCGAATTTGCGGGCGCGTTATTGCGGCTGGCGATGGTCCAGTTCTCGTCTTTGCGCGCGAAAACCGTTTTGCCTTTGCCGGGAGCGTCGATGGTTAACCGGTCGAGAATTTTTGTGTCGATCCGAACAAGATGGCGATCGCGTAGATCGTTGGGCCTGCTGTTTAGGATTTCCTCGATTTTTTTCGGCAACGTATAAACGAAACCTCGCGGCGAGAATCGCACGTAAACCTGGTCCTTCTCTTTTTCTCCCGCAGTCGCGGGACCACCGATCTGAAGTATCTGGCCCTGCTCGCCACGGGACGAGTCCGTCCGACCGGCGGATTTGTCATCCTGCGCGAACAACGTGAGCGAACCATGCGGCTCGGCCAATCCGTACGGATGCAGATCGCCGCGATCGTCAGCCACGAATTGTTGAATACGCGCAGTTGTGACTTGCGCGATCAAGTCGCTGACCTTCTGATCGTCAGCCCGCGTGTGCAACGGTTTCAGAATGTCCCAATGATCGCCCTTTTTCTGAAGTTCCATTTCGCCCGCCGAAGTTTTGAGCACGACCCGAACAACCTGCGCCATGATCAAGTCAGTCAGTTTTCGATCGCGGAAATCCTCCGGTTTTTTGTCGATCGCCTTCTTGACCGATTGGTTCGCGAGAAAGGTTTCTTTGGAATTCCCAAACCGGACATACATCTTGCCTTCCAAGGCCGCATCCTTCCCGAAGAAAATCTCCGGTGGCGTATCCGGGCCAATTAGCTTCAAACGTAGCTTTGGGTTTGCGAGGCCGTAATCGGCGAGCTTGTTTTTATCCGCTTCCATCTCTTTTGCCGAGATCGCGGCGTCCTTCTGCCAGTTCTCGAGATCGAGCAACAAACTGTTCACTACCGAACCGTCGGCCTGATCCTTAATTGGAATTTCCAGACGCCATTTATCGTCGCGCCCGCGGATGTCGATCTGATCGTCGCCATTTTGGATGACGATGCCGTTCACTTTGTCGCGGCTAAAATTAACAACGTTCTGGGCCTGGCGCGTGGCTTCTTCCGTGCCGGGCCGGTTTCGCTCGACGAAAAAGAGATAAGCAAAAACTCCTGCCGCGATGACGAACAAGACCAATGTCGTTTTCCACTTCATGAGATTTCAGCGACTTCCTTAAGCGCGCCGTTTCCACCAAACGGCGGTGCCGAGGACGACAAAGATGAGCGGCATGAATATAAGGATCGTCCAGCGCAAGCTCCGCAAAGCGCTTTCGTTCAGGCTAAAGGTGAGCGTCTTCGGAATTTTGGGCGCGATTCCAATGAGTTGCTCGCGGCTCAAGAGCCAGTTTGTGCTCGAAGAAATGAAATCGAGCGCTTGTTGGTCCTGGGTCAACGCGTTGTTTTGAATGAAGGTAGCGTTGCTCACCACTACCATTCGCGATGAATTCATCTGGACCCGCTCATCTGCGCTGCCACCTTTTTCGATCGAAACGCCGATAGTCAACGGCGCCGTGCCCGCCTTTTTGGCGTCCGCTTGTAGTTTCGCCTGGTCGTTGGTGTTGTAATCCGTCTCGGCGAAATAACCTTTCTCGGCTTCAATCAGTGGCTGGAGTTGGATGTTCGCTGCGCGAACTCGTTGCGACTCGATTGTGATTGATGATGTGCCGCCGAAGAATATAGCGCGCACCTCTGCGAGACGTTTTGTGACTGGACTGTTCCCGAGAAAGCGCGCCTGCACGTCGCGGATCAAGGCCAGTTCTTCGATCCCGGTGCGGACAAAGGCCATCAACCGGTCGTCGTTAACTTTCACGCCCAATTCGTGAAGGAACGCGTTCAGCTTCGGTGTCTTCGCTGATGGATCGATCAATAAGAGGATCCGTCCCTGTTTGTTCCAAAAATCGTGGAGCAATTTTATTTCGCGATCGGAGAGATCGTATTGCGGGCCGACGATCATGACCGTTTTTATCGCGGCTGGAATTTGTGGTTCATTGAAAAGATTCAGTTCCTGAAACTTAATGTTTTCGTTCTCGATGAACATCTTCAGCACCGAAATCGGACTGGCCTCTTGCTGCTGTTGTTGGCCAAGCATTCCAAGCGGTGACGGTTCTGTGATTGAGGGCTCTTTGTGGCCAGTCACATATCCAATCGTGTTCTTTTTTCCTTCGACCAAATCCATCATCGCACTCGTGATCGCCTGTTCGCCTTTAAACGCGGTCACGCGCGGACCTTCGCCAAACGCCATCCCGCTCTGATCGATCTCGGCCATTTCCGACGCCTTCACCGTTTTGTTCCGGCCCTCGTAATCGATCACGATCAAGCTCTCGTCGCTGACCACTTTATATTTGTCGAACAGCTCCTTGGCCCGGGAGAGGCTTCGCTGCGGATCGATGTTTTCGATGTCGATCTTGCCCTTGGCCGCGTATTGATATTCCGTCAGCAGACTCGAAACGTCGCCGCTGATCGGTGTGCTCGGCGAAAAGAAAACTGTGATCCGCACTTTTGCTTTGATCGAATTCAGAAAGCGCTTGGTCTTGTCCGAGAGCGCGTATTTCTGATCGCGCGAGACGTCCCAGCGTTTGTAATGCCGGAACCCGATCCAGTTTACCGCGGTGACCAGAAAGAAAATGAGAATGAGCTGGACCAAAACGTTCAGTCCAATTTGGAGGCGATGAATTTTCTTGGGTTTCGCTTTGTCCGCTGGGTCGGCCATCGTCACAACCTCCATTTTCGCGATTGAAACGCTTGATAGGTCAGCGCCAGCATCAGCGCGGTCATGCTCAAATAGAGAACGACTGGTCGCGTATCGATGATGCCGCGTGAATACGTGGCCATATGTTCGATCGCGGAAACGTAACCGAGCCAATCGCGCATTCCGCCACTCACGTCGAGTAGGATGTATTGAATCAAACCGAGAAAGAACAGAAGCGTGATCGCACAAAAAGAAATAATCGCGGCAACGATCTGGTTCTTCGTCAAGACTGAGGCGAGGCAACCGACCGACAAGTAAAACATTCCAAGCAGCAAGACCATCAGGTAGGAGCCACAGTATGCTCCCGCCGAATTCGCCGCCGGTTGCTGCGTGATCTTTTGAAAAATCGCGAAGTAGAGGAGCGTTGGAAGCCAGAGCGCGATGTAAAACACGAGTGCGCCGACAAACTTTGCCAGCACAACTTGCAAATCCCGCACCGGCGCGGTCATGAGCGGCTCGATCGTGCCGAGCTTAAACTCCTCGGCGAAAAGACGCATCGTGATCAACGGAAAAATCAAAATGAACGGCAGCCAGAAGAAAACATTATTGAAAAACGCTTCTTGAACCGAGTAGCTCGCCGGGCGCTGATTCATGAACGAAATCTGAAAGTAGTAATTCACGCCGGTGACGAGCAGGAAAAACACGACAACGATGTAACCGATCGGCGAATGAAAATAGCCGCGGACCTCGCGAGCGAGCAGGGTGTAAAATTTTCTCATCGCTTAGGTCGGCATCTCCGTTTGATTCGAGTGCGTGATTTCGACGAACACATCTTCGAGGGTTGCGCGTCGCTGCGAGAGTTCGCGTAGCGTCCACTTTCGCGCGGCCGCGAGCCGGAAGATCTCCTCGCGCACGTCCAGACCGGATTCGACCCGCAACGAAAATATTTTCCAATCATCATCCTGATCGGTCGTCACTTCGCGGACCCCGGAAATTTTCTTTAACTCTTCCGCGCCATCGTCTTTGCCGGTTTTCGCCTCAACCACGACGCCGCCGGCCTGGCGAATCTGGCCCAGAAGATTGTCCGGCGTATCGCACGCTTCGATCCGGCCCTTATGAATGATGATGACGCGGCTGCAGGTCATCTCCACTTCCGGCAAAATGTGGGTGGAAAGTAGAATTGTGTGTTGCCTGCCGAGATTTTTAATCAGCTCGCGTACTTGCCGGATTTGGTTCGGATCAAGGCCAATGGTCGGCTCGTCGAGAATAAGGAGCTCGGGCTCATTTACGAGTGCATCGGCCAGACCGACCCGCTGACGATAACCTTTGGAAAGTGCTCCGATTAATTTTCTTTCCACTTCGCGCAAACCGCACAGTTCCTTTACGTCGGCGACGCGCTCGGCCACGCGGCGATGCGGCACGCCTTTGAGCGCGGCACGGTAATCAAGGTATTCCGTTACCCGCATATCATTATAGAGGGGAACATTTTCCGGCATGTAACCGAGGCGCGACCGCGCCTGGAGTGATTGCTCGAACACATCGAAGCCCGCAATGGAGGCGCGGCCGGATGTGGCCGGCATGAATCCCGCCAGAATCCGCATGGTGGTCGTCTTGCCCGCGCCGTTCGGACCCAGGAAACCCATGATCTCGCCCTGGCCGACCTCGAAATTCAAATCCCGGATCGCGGTCTGACCGGCGTAACGCTTGGTTAAGTTTTCGACTTTGATCATTCTGAAATTATTTGATGAGACAACTGAGCCGTTAATGCGTTGCGAAAAATTTTTCGTCTGTCAATGGGCGGCTAGCGTGACGGTCTCGAGCCGCTTTCCGGCGCCACCCGCGCGGACAACGCCCACTGTGAAATCGACACTGGTTCCGCTACTGGCGCGGCCGAGCAGGTTCTCAATATCCTTCACTGAATTCACGTCGTGCTTGCCGACGCGGTAAATCACCAGGCCGCGCTCGATCCCTGCTTGATCGGCCGGACTATTTGGTTCGATCCCGCTGATCAGCACACCGTGCCCTGGCTCGTAACCAAGCGCGTCCGTTAGTTCCTCGTTCAAATCCTGCAATTGCATCCCAAACATCCGCTCGGCGCTGGACGTCGATGTTTCGTTGGCTGCCGGCTGATTTTTCCCTCCGGGATGTTTCTCAGCGAACGCTTTGAAATTCTTCACGCTGTCGCGCACGACGTCGGCCGGGATGGCGAATCCAAGTCCTTGGGTCGGGACGCCTTGCGGGGTGAAAGCCATTTTCGCGGAACTAATTCCAACGAGCCGCCCTGAGATATCGATCACCGGCCCGCCACTGTTTCCGGGGTTAATCGCCGCGTCTGTTTGCACCAGGTTTTTGTAGTCCATGTTTTCGATACTGATGTCGCGCTTGGTCGCGCTCAACACGCCTCGACTGATCGAGCTGCCGTAGCCCACTGCGTTCCCGACGACGAGAACAGTTTCGCCTAACAAATTCGGCGAAATGTTATCGAGATTGATAAACGGAAACGAATCTTTCGAATCAATCTTGATGAACGCGAGGTCCGTCTTGTCATCGCCGGTGACGTAGTGCGCGTTGTAAGTTTTGCCGTTGTTGGTTGTTACTTGAATTTTCAAGTCCGCCGCGCGCGCGACCACGTGCTGATTGGTCACGATATACCCGGCTGGGTCGACAATGAATCCGGAACCGAGACTTTGCAGCGTTTGCCGGATCTCACGCGGACGTCCCTGGTAATAACCAAAAAATTGCGCATAAAAATCTTCGATCGGATCGCGAACGCTCCGCCGGATCACGCGCTCGGTGTTAATATTGACGACAGCCGGCAAGACCTTCGCAACTGCCAGCACAGCCGGCTCAGCCGCCGGATCGGCCTGGGCCGGGCAAGATGTCGATCTTACCAGCGTCAGTGCGGCGGCGACAATCGGCGCGGCCCAAATTTTTCCATGAACTCCCATTTGTGCGGTGCAAGTAACGAAGCTGCCTCCGCACTGTCAACTTGATGGAAAGTGTAGCCGAAGGGCCCAGAGCACTTGCCGCTCGGCGCAATCGTCCGAGATTAAATGTGCCATGCGCACGTCCATTGCCGCTCGAGCTAATCTGGAACTGATCGACCAGAATTATCAGCGCTGGCAGGAGGATCCCGCGTCGGTTGATCCAAGCTGGGCGGCATTTTTTGAGGGATTCGAGCTGGGCAATTTGCCGCAGCGAAATGGCGCTGCCGCTACCACGGCGCAGCGTCCAGGTCTGCGCGAAAGTCCGCTTCAGACGCGGATCGACGGCCTGGTTTATGCCTATCGAACGTTAGGCCACACTATCGCGCGGGTGAATCCGTTGGCGGAAAAACGCCCGGAAAATCCGCAGCTCACATTGCGCGAACTCGGTTTTAGCGAAAAGGACCTCGATCTTCGCGTCTCCTCAAAATTCTTCCACGATAATGAGGAGATGGCCTTGCGCGAGATGATCGCGCGTCTGCAAAAAATCTATGCGAACTCGATCGGCGCCGAGTTCATGCACATTCAGAACACGCGGATTCGCAATTGGGTGCTGCACCGGCTCGAGTCGCGCGCCGACAAGCATTCGACTGCGCGCCAGGTGAAAATTGCTCTCTTGCGCGGGTTGATGGAAGCCGAGTCGTTCGAAGTTTTTCTGCACTCGCGTTACGTCGGGCAGAAGCGCTTTTCACTCCAAGGTGCGGAATCGCTCATGGTGATTCTCGATAGCATTCTGCACAAGTGCCCGACCGTGGGGGTCGAGGAAATTTGCATGGGCATGGCGCATCGCGGCCGGTTAAACGTGCTCGCGAATTTTTTGAAGAAATCACTCCGCGTCATCTTCACCGAGTTCAGTGAGAATTACGTTCCCGAGCTGGTCTCGGGCGATGGTGACGTGAAATATCATCTGGGTTACCGCACCGTCCGAAAACTTTCCTCCGGCGCTCAAATCGAAATTCGTCTCTCGGCCAATCCGAGCCATCTCGAAGCAGTCGGTCCGGTGGTCGAAGGAACGGCGCGGGCGCGTCAACGCATCCGCGGTGACACGGAGCATCGGCGCAAAGTTTTGCCGCTCTTGCTTCATGGCGACGCGGCCTTCGCAGGACAGGGGATCGTCGCCGAAACGCTGAACCTGTCTCAACTACACGGTTACGGGACCGGCGGCACGGTGCACCTGGTCGTGAATAATCAGATCGGTTTCACCACCATTCCCGAAGATGCGCGCTCGTCGATGTACGCCACCGATATCGCTAAGATGATTGAAGTACCGATTTTTCATGTGAACGGCGACGATCCGCTCGCCTGCATGCAGGTTAGCCAACTCGCGCTCGATTTTCGTCAGGAATTTGGCCGGGACATCGTGATCGACATGTATTGTTACCGCCGTTACGGGCACAACGAGGGTGACGAGCCGGCGTTCACGCAACCCGATCTTTACGCGAAGATCGACAAGCACCCGTCGGTTGCGGAGTTGTACAAGCGCGAGTTGCTCGAATCCGGCGCAATGACGGACGACGATGCGGCCTCGCTCAAGACGGAATTCGATCTCCGTCTCGAAATGGCGCTCGACAATGTCAAAGCGATCGAAAAGGAGAAGACAGGCGAGGAGGCGAAGTTCAAGGGATCAACCGCTGTTTTCCAGCCGGAGTACACCAGCTCGCCGGTTTCCACCGGGATCGACCAAAAGATTCTCAAGACGATTGTCGATGCACTCACGCGCGTGCCGGATGACTTCAACGTTCAGCCGAAGATCAAACGCATCGTCCTCGAGCATCGCCGGAAAGTTTTCGAAAATGGCGGGCCCTATGAATGGCATTACGCCGAACTGCTCGCTTTCGGTTCTCTTCTTCTCGAAGGAACGCCTGTGCGATTATCCGGTCAGGACAGCGCGCGGGGAACTTTTAGCACGCGGCACGCGATTCTTTACGACGCAAAAAGCGGTGCGCCGTATGTGCCGCTGATGCATTTGGGCGAAAAGCAGGCGCGCATTTGCATCTATAACAGCTTGCTCTCGGAAGCCGCCGTCCTCGGGTTCGATTACGGTTATTCGCTCGATTATCCGGGCATGCTTTGTCTGTGGGAAGCGCAGTTCGGAGATTTCTCGAATGGCGCGCAAACCATCGTCGACCAATTCATCGTTTCGGCTGAATCGAAATGGCAGCGGCCGAGCGGGGTCGTATTGCTGCTGCCGCACGGTTACGAAGGACAGGGCCCCGAACATTCCAGCGGCCGCCTCGAACGCTTTCTTCAACTTTGTGCCGAGGACAATATTCAGGTCTGCAATCTGACTACTTCGGCGCAGTACTTTCACCTGCTCCGCCGGCAAATGAAACGCGATTTCATCAAACCGCTCGTGATCATGACGCCAAAGAGTTTGTTGCGCGCCGAATTTGCGTCGTCGCCCGCGAAAGAATTTACCAGTGGAAAGTTCGAGGAAATTCTCGGTTCTCCCGAAGTTGGACCGGCCAACAAAATGAAACGCGTGATTCTTTGTTCCGGCAAAATTTACTACGACCTTATCAATTACCGCGCGGAAAAGAAGATCGACAACGCCGCCATCATTCGAATGGAACAGCTTTATCCGTTGCACGGAACGAAATTGAAATCGATGATGAAAGCTTTTCCGAAAACGATAGGAATCGTCTGGTGCCAGGAAGAACCGGAGAATATGGGCGGATGGAGTTTCATCGAGCCGCGTTTGCGTAAACTTTTCGAACGCGAAATCGCTTATGCCGGTCGCGATGCCAGCGCGAGCCCCGCCGTCGGCTCGCTTGTGCGACACAAGCGAGAACAAGCCTGCGTCGTTGCCGACGCCTTCAAGGTTTGACGTCGTAGCTGCTGCTGTCCTCACCGGCAGTTGAAAATCTTCTGTTCGACCAGCAACTCGCTTTGCGCTTAGTTAGGCGCGGTGAGCGTCGAAGTAAAAATTCCAGCCGTTGGCGAATCGATCACGAGCGGAATCGTTTCCGTCTGGCACAAGAAATCTGGCGATTTCGTCAATGCCGGTGACGCGCTCTTTACCCTTGAGACTGACAAGGTTTCGACTGAGATCGCGGCCGAAATATCCGGCGTGCTCGACACGATTGTTCCTGAAGGTCAGGAGGTAAAAATCGGCGAAGTCGTCGCCACGATCGACGATTCAAAAAAAGCACCCGCAGCCAAGCCCGCAGAGGAGAAAGCCGCTGCAAAATCCGAGACGAAAACGGCCGCGCCTCCCAAAGAAAAATCTGCCGATGCGAAAACTGCCAGTCCGGCTCGGACTCTATCGCCGGCTGTTCGTCGTATTGTCGACGAAGAACATCTCAACCCAGAGAAAATTTCAGGGACCGGTCCGGGCGGACGCCTGACAAAAGCGGACGCGCTCACGGCCGCGCAAAATCGCGGTGCGAGTGAGAAAAAGATCGACATCGAGCCCGCCACGGCGGGTCCGTCCGTTGGCGGACAATTAGCCGACGGACGGTTTGTCCGAAAAAAAATGTCGCCGTTGCGACGGAAAATCGCGGCGCAGTTGGTGATGGCGCAGCACACGGCCGCGATTCTGACCACATTCAACGAATGCGACATGAGCGCGGTTCAAGAATTGCGCGCAAAGTCTCAAGAAGCGTTCACGAAAAAACACGGCGTGAAGCTGGGATTCATGTCGTTCTTCATCAAAGCGTCCGTCGAAGCGCTCAAGGCCGTGCCCGTGGTCAACGGCCGGATCGAAGACGAGGATTTCATCCAAAACAATTTCTACGATATCGGCGTTGCTGTTGGAACCGAGCGCGGATTGGTCGTGCCGATTGTGCGCGATGCCGACAAAAAATCATTCGCCGATCTCGAACGCGACATTGCGAACTACGCGACCAAAGCGCGCGAAGGGAAATTGAAAATCGAAGATTTGACCGGCGGCACGTTTACGATCTCAAACGGTGGCGTTTACGGCTCGCTCTTGAGCACGCCCATTTTGAATCCGCCCCAAAGCGGAATTCTCGGTATGCACAAAATTATGCCGCGCCCGACCGCGGTCGACGGGAAGGTGGAAGTGCGCCCGATGATGTATCTCGCACTCAGTTACGATCATCGCGCGATTGATGGCAAGGAAGCCGTGTCGTTTCTGATTAAAGTGAAAGAATGCATCGAGGACCCAAAGAAGCTGCCGCTCGATTTCTAGCTTTGTCATGTCGAGCGAAGTCGAGACATCTCCAGATATTTCCGAGCGAGGACAGGACAGAAATAGTGAGAGATTCCTCCACTTCGGTCGGAATGACAGAAAGAGATAGTTAAATGGAAAAATTTGATCTCGTAATCATTGGTTCGGGACCGGGCGGCTATGTCGCCGCGATCCGGGCGGGACAGCTCGGTCTCAAAACCGCCATGGTCGAGAAGGACAAGGATCTCGGCGGCACTTGTTTGAACGTGGGCTGCATTCCAAGTAAAGCCCTCCTGACTTCGAGCGATCATTTCATTTTCGCGAAAAAAGAAGCGGAGAAGCACGGCATCGTCGTCGGCAGCGTCGATGTCGATCTTAATAAGATGCAGCAGCGCAAGGAGAAGGTCGTGAAAACGCTGACGGGCGGCGTGCGCGCACTGATGAAGACCAACAAGGTGACGACCTTCGAAGGCTTCGGCACAATAACCGCGCCCGGAAAAGTTTCGGTCAAATCCTCGGACGGAAAAACGCAGGAGATCGAAACTAAAAACATCATCATCGCGACTGGCAGCGCGCCGATCGAATTGCCGTTTGCGAAATTTGACGGCAAAACAATCGTCAGCAGCACCGAAGCGCTTACTTTCACAGAACCGCCGCGCGAATTCCTCGTTATCGGCGCGGGCGCGATCGGTCTCGAGCTCGGATCGGTTTGGGCCCGGCTTGGTTCCAAAGTGACCATTCTCGAATTCTTGCCCCGGATCGCGGTCGGCTTCGATCTCGAGTTGTCGAACCTGCTTCAACGATCGCTAACCGGACAAGGCATTACCTTCCATCTCGAAACCAAGGTCAGCGCGATCAAGATCGACAATGGCCGTGTTACTGCGACCGCCACCAGAGGAAACGAAGAGTTAAAATTTGAGGCCGCCAAAGTTCTTGTCTCCGTAGGGCGCAAACCGTTCAGCGAAGGTCTCGGCGCGGAGAAAGTCGGAGTTGAGTTCGACGAAAAGAAGCGGATCAAAGTCGACCAGCATTTTAAGACGAATGTCGACGGCATCTACGCGATCGGTGACGTAATCGCGGGCCAGATGTTGGCGCACAAAGCCGAAGACGAAGGAATTGCGTGTGTGGAAAGGATCGCCGGCAAAGATGGCCATATTAATTATGATGCGATCGCCGGAATCATTTACACGAATCCGGAACTGGCCGGTGTCGGTTTGACGGAAGACCAGGCGAAAGAGAAGGGGATCGATTATCGGGTCGGGAGATTTCCATTCCGCGCTAACGCTCGCGCAATTGCGAATGATGATCTCGATGGAATCGTCAAATTTGTGGCCGACGCGAAAGCCGACCGGATTCTTGGCGCCCACATTTTGCAGCACGCGGCGTCAGAACTAATCGCCGAAGCGGTTTCAGTAATTGAATTTGGCGGCAGTTCTGAAGATCTCGCGCGCACCTGTCATTCGCATCCGACTTTGAGCGAGGCGGTGAAAGAAGCGGCGATGAATGTGGAAAAGCGGGCGCTTCATATTCTCAATCGCTGATGTTGTGGCCGAGGACGCTGTCCTCGGCGCCGAACTCATTCTCGTGCAAGTTGCGCTTCCCGCCGTTGAATCACCAACAGCGCCACCAGGCCGGATATCGCGCAAACGATCCCGCCTAACGCCAGCGCGAAGGGAGTGCTGAACCAATGCGCAACGGCGCCGGCTTCAAGACTGCCAAGGGGGATCATCGCGCCGAAAATGAGCGACCACACGCCCATGACGCGGCCGCGCATATCGTCGGGCACGATGGTTTGCAGTACCGTATTCGTCGTCGAGAAAAATAGGAGCATTCCGAACCCACCGACGAAGAGAAATGCGAGCGCGACGTAGAAATTTCGCGTGAACGAAAACGCGAGTAGCGCCGCCGAAAATAACCAGACACCGCCGAGCGCGAGCTTTCGTGGCGTAAAGAGATGTCCATAGGTTGCTACGACAAGCGCGCCAACCAGGGCGCCGACCCCACTGGCTGACATCAAGACACCGTAACCGTCCGCGCCGCGTCCGAGCACGTCACGCGCGAACGCGGGCATGATTACCATATAAGACCAACCGAAAATGCCGACCGCCAGAAACAATAGCAGAATCATACGCACGCGAGGATGTTGGAACGAATAGACGATTCCGTTCCAGGCATGTTCCGTCGGCGAAATGACGTCGATGTTCCGTTCGAAAACCGGCAGTCGCATCATTAGCAATCCAACGATGACTGCGACGAAACTGAGACCGTTGAACAAAAAGCATGCCGAAACCCCAACTGCGCCGATCATTAGCCCGGCGAGCGACGGACCGATCACCCGTGCGCCGTTGACGATCGAGCTGTTGAGCGAAATTGCGTTGAGCAAATCTTCGCGACTCGTCATCTCAACGGTGAACGCCTGTCGCGCTGGCATATCAAACCCCATCGCGATGCCATTGAGCGCCGCCACGACGACGATAAATGTGGCGTTGGCGAACCCCGCCCAAACTCCAATCGCGAGCAAAAACGCGCAGATCATTTGCGCGGTCTGGGTCGCGATCAGGATCGACCGTTTCGGATAAAGATCGGCGAGTGATCCGCCCCAGACTGAGAACAACATCATCGGTGCCGAACCGATGGCCGCGACCGCGCCGAGAAGAAATTTTGAATTGGTGATCTCGTAAACGAACCAGCTCATGGCTGTTTGCTGCATCCAGGTGCCGATGAGCGAAACAAGCTGTCCCCAAAAGAAGAGACGGTAATTGCGATGGCGTAACGCCCGGAAAGTGTGTCGCCAACTGATGCCGCCGACTGGCATCCGGCGCGGCCGGCCGCTGATATCCTCGGGAATCTGCGCCGTTTCGGTATTGGGCATAACGATATTGTAGCTGCGGACGCTGTCCGCGGCGACGGGCACAACGTCCCCGCCTACAGCCAGACGTCGGTCACGTCGCCCTTTTTTGTTTGGCGAGGCCGATCGGCCACTAAAAGCTGTGCTAAATTCGTGGCGTGCAAAGCACCGCTGCGATCCTTCTACGCAAACGTAAGTTTAGCGACACCAGTCTGATTGTCTCCTGGTGCACCGAGTCGTTAGGCTGCGTCCAAACGGTCGCCAAAGGCGCGCGTCGCGCCAAAACTCCGTTCGCGGGCAAGCTCGATCTTTTTTTCGAAGCGGAGATCTCGATCGTCCCCAGCCGCAAATCGACCCTGCACACGCTGACCGAAGTCGTCCTCAAGAATCCGTTCGCCGGCATCCGCAAAAATTATTTCCGCACTCAGGCCGCCGCTTACTTTGTCGAGCTGATTGAGATTTGTACAGAGCGTGATCATCACGAGCCGGAATTGTTTGCGTTGTTGCGTCGCGCGTTTGGTTATCTCGACGCCAACGATCCGAACTTGCGCGCGATCTCGCATTTTGAAACTGAGCTTGCTCGCATCGCCGGTGTCCACGACGCCAAGAAACTCAAAGCCGACCCGGCGTTCGCGCTGGGGAATTTGTTTGGGAGATTGCCGGTCTCGCGTACGCCGCTCTTGAAAACGCTCGCATCCGAGGCGAAAGGCAAGGCAAAAGAGACCGCATGAGATTACGAATTATCGCTGCTGTCGCTGCCATCACCGTTTTGAGTTCGGTCGCGCTGGCGAACGAGACCTACAGGTTCGATCAATCGCATTCGACGATCGGGTTCTCAGTCCATCAGTTTCTCGGGACGACCCACGGAAAGTTCACCAAATTCGACGGCAAGATCGAGATCGACCGTGAGCATCCGGAAAATTCCTCAGTCACCGCCCGAATCGTTGTTCGCAGTATCGATACCGGAATCGTGAAACGCGATAATCATTTGCGCAGCCCGGAGTTTTTCGCCGTCGAGAAATATCCCGACATCATGTTCAAAAGCCGAAGCGTTAAACAAACTGGTCCGCAGGCCGGCGATATTGTCGGCGATCTGACCATGCATGGCGTAACCAAACCGATCACATTGCATGTGAAATTGTTGACGCCGCCGGATTCGAAGCAGACCCGGTGGTCGGTAACGACAGACCTGCTGAAGCGGCGCGACTTCAATTTGATGTTCGCGCAGGCGGCGGAAAGCATGTCGGGAATTAGCCAAACAGTCGCCGTTAACATCGAGATCGAAGCAGTCCGGGCACAGTGACATGACCCTTTTCGTTCTTACCTGGTTCGGAGTTGGTTGTTGGTGCGTTTGTTTTTGGTGGATGCATCGCATCTCGTCGCGCCAGGACGCGATGTTAAAAGAGCTGCACGAAATGACTCAGCGCATCGAACAGCTCTCACAGGCCGAACATGATTTGATCAAAGAAGTTCACCCTCGTGTTCACGAGATCAAAGAAAACGTCGAGACTGTTAAGGAAGCAGTGTCGCCGGAGAAAAGCTGATCCGATTGCTTCATGGAAATCACGCCGCTCGGAGATTCCGCGGTGCTGATTCGTGTCGCTGAGAATTTCGACCAAGCCCCGATCGACGTTCTCAATAACGTGCTCGCGACGAAGAGCGCGCTCGAAGCCGCGCAAATTCCCGGCGTGATTGAGCTCGCGCCCGCTTACACGACGGTAGCGCTTTTTTGTGATCCGGTCCGCGCGATCGACGCAGGCGCGCCGATCGAAGATGTTTTTGGATGGCTTGAGCAACGGATTCAGCAAGCCCTGAAATCTGTAGCCGCCCCGAAAGCTTTCGGGGCTGACCGCGGGCGGGCCGGGGACAACGTCCCTGCCTACAATTCAATTGAGGTTCCCGTTTGTTATGACCAGGAGTTTGCGTTCGACCTCGATGAGGTCGCACGGACCGCGGGCGTTCATTTGAAAGAAGTTGTCGATCTTCATTGCGGAGCCGATTACCGCGTTCATTGCGTCGGATTCACGCCCGGTTTTCCCTTTCTCGGGGGTTTGCCGCGCCAGCTCGCGACGCCGCGGCGCGATGTTCCGCGCAAAGAGATTCCGGCCGGCTCGGTCGCGATCGGTGGAAGGCAAACCGGAATTTATCCGATCAAATCGCCCGGTGGCTGGAACGTGATTGGCCGGACGCCGCTGCAATTGTTCGATCCGCAAAAAGATCCACCTGTGCTTTTGCGTGCTGGAGACCGCGTCCGCT
>QHOI01000011.1 GCA_003218705.1 Verrucomicrobiota bacterium
GGCGAAAACGGCGATTGCGTTAAAAGCGCGCCGCTTGGTGTTCATGAGCGACGTGCCTGGTTTGCTGCGTCATCCAAAAAAAGATTCCAGTTTGCTGACGCATTTAGCCGTGAGCGAAGTTCCGAAGTGGCGAAAAGCTGGCGTGATCGGCGAAGGGATGATTCCAAAAGTGGACTCCGCGATCGCCGCGATTGAGAGCGGCGTTGAAAAAGTCCAGTTTGTGGACGGGAGAATTCCGCATTCCGTTTTGCTCGAAATCTTCACCGACGCCGGAGTCGGGACGGAGGTTGTATTATGAAAACGGCAGAAAACGTCCAACGCTCAACCCGCCTTCGCAAGGCTACGGCGCGGCAGGCGTCCAACGTTCAACGCTCAAAGGCAGAGAAAATACACCGGACCTTTGAGAAGTTTGTTGTTCCTTCTTACACCCGATTCGATCTCGTGTTGGAACGCGGTGAGGGGAGCTACGTTTGGGACGTAGATGGAAAGCGCTATCTCGATCTTGCCGGCGGAATCGCGGTTTGCTCGTTAGGCCACGCCCATCCTGAGATTACAGAAGCGCTGACCGAGCAGGCGCAAGAGCTGATCCACGTTTCCAATCTATATTATAATGAACTCCAGGGACGGCTCGCGAAACGAATTGTCGATCTAATCGCGCCGGGGCGGGTGTTTTTCTGCAACAGCGGCGCGGAGGCGAACGAAGGTCTGTTCAAATTGGCCCGAAAATTTGGACATGACGATGGCCGCTACGAAATCGTCACAACGGTCGATTCGTTTCATGGCCGAACTCTGGCGGGGATCGCGGCAACCGGTCAGGAAAAAGTGAAAAAAGGCTTCGAGCCGGCGGTCGAAGGATTCAAGCAGGTGCCGTTCAACGACCTCGACGCGATGCGACGTGCGATTACGCCAAAAACTGCAGCCATTTTAATCGAGCCGGTGCAGGGTGAAAGTGGAATCACCATTGCCAAGCCGGAATATTTGATCGGTCTGCGCCGGCTTTGTGATGAGCAGAATTTACTTTTGCTATTCGACGAAGTGCAGGCCGGCCATTTCCGCACCGGAAAATTCCAAAGCTGGCAACGCATTCTCGAAAACGAAAATGTCGATCTTGTCCCGGATGCGGTCTCGATGGCGAAGTCGTTGGGCGGGGGATTTCCGATGGGCGCGTTTTGGGTGCAAGAAAAATTCGCGAACGTTCTTTCCGCGGGCACACACGCGAGCACGTTTGGCGGAACCCCGCTGGCGTGCGCGGTTGCTTTAAAGATTTTCGACGTGATCGAACGCGACAATTTGGCTGGGAACGCTCGCGACACGGGCGATTTCCTTTTGCGCGAATTACAAAAAGTTCAGCAACGATTTCCGAAAGTGGTGAAAGTCGTCCGCGGTCTCGGTTTGATGATTGGAATTGAATTCCAATCGCAGTTTAAAGCAGTCGAAATCGTGAAGGAGTTGCACCAGCGAAATCTCCTCACCGTGCCGGCGGGCAATTCGGTGGCTCGATTGTTGCCGGCATTGAATCTTTCTCGCGGCGAAGCGGAGGAAGGATTGCGCATTATCGAAAAACTAGTTGTCGATCTTGCCGACAAAGAGTGAGAGGAAGAATTGAATGAAACATTTGCTGAGTATCGAGCAGCTTTCGCGGGAGGAAATCGAGCGGATCCTGCAGCGGACGGCCGAGCTCAAAGCAAACCGCGGCAAGATTTCGGCGCAGCCGCTCGCCGGACAAACCTGGGCTTTGATTTTTTCCAAACCGTCCACCCGGACGCGGGTTTCGTTCGACGTCGGAATTCGCGAGCTCGGCGGCGAAACGATTTATTTAAACGCAGCGGACGCGCAGCTCGGTCGCGGTGAATTGATCAAGGACACGGCGCGCGTCCTGGCGCGAATGATTCACGGCGCAGTCATCCGGACGTATGCGCAGAGCGACATCGAGGAGTTCGCGGAGTTTTCCGACGTCCCGACGATTAATGCCCTGACCGATGAGGAGCACCCGTGCCAGATTCTGGGCGACATTTTCACGATTATCGAGAAACGCGGGAAGATCGACCAGGCGGTGGTCGCGTACGTCGGTGACGGCGTCTCAAATACGGCACGATCGTGGCTTTTCGCGGCGGGAAAATTGGATTTTGAATTGCGGATCGCGTCGCACAAAAAATATCAGCCGAAAAAGAAATTGCTCGAGCGCGCGGGAGGGCGCGTGACCTGCACGGACGATGTGGCCGCTGCGGCGCGCGATGCCGACGTGCTTTACACCGACATCTGGGTTTCGATGGGCAAAGAAGCGGAGGAAGCGCGGCGAGAAGCCGAGCTCGGACCATACTGGATCAACGATTCAGTGGTGAAGTTGGCCAAACCAGGCGTGCTGGTGATGCATTGTCTACCGGCGCATCGCGGACAAGAGATCGATGCGAAGACTTTCGAGCAGCATGCGCAAACGATTTTTGATCAGGCGGAAAATCGATTGCATGTGCAGAAAGCGATTCTCATAGAGCTAGCAAATTGAGGTGGTCGATCCGGGATTGCGGTGCGGCATTCGCTTGCATGACGGACAGACACTGTAGATGACCGGCTCCTCGCTGGTCGGACTCCCGGAACTCATGATTCGTCCACACAACGCACAGACGGTGCTGCCGTTTCCCTTTTTGGCGGCGCTTCCATTTGCCGGCCGATTTCCACTTTTCCGTTGGCGTGCCATCGACACGGGAATCGAATCTCGCTGGAGGAGTGGATTCGTAGATTTTTCAGGCGTCGGAAGCAATTCCGCTAAGTCCTTTTTCTTGAGCAGCTTGAATCAGGAAAATAATGGAGCCGCAAAATTGTTAGCGCGGTGAAAGATTTGGTGCTCGGGGCGGGACTTGAACCCGCATGCCTTTCGGCATACGCCCCTCAAACGTACGTGTCTGCCATTCCACCACCCGAGCTCTCGCGGATGCGAAGCGTGAGCAGGAATGTTAAATAGAGCATTATCCCTCGCAAGCGCTTTGTCCGGCTCTTCTCTTGCTCCTGCTCATGGTCGTGATCGAGACTAAGAGCAAGAATATGAGCAAGATCGATAACGAACACTGGATCAAGGTCGATCTTCACATCCACACTCTCGACGATCCGAAGGATGTGATTGATTATTCGGCGCATCAATTGCTCGAGCGCGCGAAGCAGCTCGGTTTCGGTGTCCTCGCCATCACGTTGCACGATGCAGTGTTCGATCGCGCGGAAGTTTTCGCGGATGCAGCGGCGATGGGGATTTTGCTCATTCCGGCGGCCGAAGTGCGGTTGCAAGGCGCGGACGCGATTTTGCTGAACGTGACAGCTTCTGAAGTGGCAGGGTTGAAGAATTTCGAGGACCTGCGCCAACTTCGTGCCCGCCGCGGAATGTCCGCCACGGCGGATCCGTCCGGTCGCGGATCGATCTTTACCATCGCGCCCCATCCGTTTTACGTGCTGGGCGGTTCGATCGGCCCGCGCCTGCTTGAAGAGATCGATTGCTTTGACGCGATCGAGCTCTGCCATTTTCACAAGGGATTGCTCAACCCAAATCGGCGCGCTGCGAAAGTGGCCGCCCAATTTAGCAAACCGTTGATCGCGACTTCCGACGCGCACCAATTGCACGCTTTCGGGCGTCATTACACGAGCATTCCGCGTTCAACGGCGTTGACGATCGAGAATGTTTTTGCCGCTCTGCGCCAAGGTCCCTTGCGCCTAACCAGCCCGCCGGCGTCGATGGTCGATCTTGCCAGCGCCATTTATTGGATCTTTCTTGCGCATCCGTTCAAACTCCGCCGATCGCAACACCGTGACCGAACGCCGTCGACACATTCGCGCGGGTCCAGCCTTGAATCCAAATCGCAAACGTGACAGACGTTAGGCTGATGAGAATCCTGCTTACCAGTTTGCTTGCGCTCGCATTCGTTTTCGCGGGCTGCCAGACGCCCCAGCAAAAAAAGGAAAAACTCAAGCAAGCCGAACTCAAGAAAAAGGCCAAGGTGGACCTCCGCGAAGAAGGCGATGTCGATTTTCAGGCGTTCCTCGGCCGACTTCGCAAAGCCATAGCGAAACGCGACGTGGAGACGCTCAAATCGATGATGACGGAAGACTTCGGTTATAAACTCGAGCCGCCGATGTCGGGCCCGGGCGTTTTTCAATATTGGGAACAGGAAAACCTCTGGCCGGAGCTGGACGGCATTTTGTCGGAGCGATTCGTCAAGAAAGGCGCGTTCATGGTCTCGCCGCCGCAATTTGCCGATCCATCGCTCAATTACGACGGCTACCGGATCGGAATTACGCGTATCAGGGGCAGCTGGAAGTTCGCCTACTTCGTCAATGGGTAAAGGAAAGTGGCGAGTGAGTCCGAGCCGGACTGGCGGTTATGACAAGTGACAAGAAAAAAGAAAACGGCGGCAGTTGAATCTGGTCACTCATCAGTTGTCACTGGTCAGTTTCTTGGTTTGCCGCACCGGCCTCCATTTGTTTTTGTGCGGAAGTTGATCGCGTGCGAGCCGGGCGTATCGGCTGAATGCGAAACGCAGTTTTCGAGCGACGATCCCATGTTAGCTGGGCATTTTCCGGGTGATCCCCTCGTCCCCGGGGTGATCTTGACCGAAGCGCTTGCCCAAACTGCCGGCATAGCTGCGGCGTCAGCCCATCCGGAACATGCGCGACCGCGCTTTCTGCTCTCGGCCATTCGGCAGATGAAATTTTTTCACGCGGTGCGGCCGGAAGAACGAATCGTTCTGCGCGCGCGAAGGGTGGGCGCAGTGGATGAACTGCTACAATTTGAGGTTGAAGCGCTGATCGACGGCAAACAGGTTGCGCGGGGTCAGCTGGTATTAAACGCGCTGACGAAGGCGCGTTGAATAAACGTCACTGAGTAGCCGCCGGCACTTGCGATCGCGCCGATTCCAAATCGTAGATCGTGCCCCAAGTTCCGGAAGCGGCCAGCGTTGCGGTTTTTTCCCAGGGGTGCGTGCTCGATGCATAATTTGTTTTTTCTTCGCGACCCCAAAAAATGTAGCGCACGTGCAGCGTCCGGGCGAGATCGGCCCAATTCGGAGCCCCTTGCATCAGTTTGGTGAGCTGCTCGTTCGTTTTACCGTAATCATCGAATCCCTGCGTCCAAAGATGTCCCGGATATCCCATCACGACTTTTCGACCATTGAGGAGCAGTGGATGATTGTAGGTCGGCCAGGCCGCAAAACGCGCTTCGAGCGGCATTTTGCGAACGGCGAAGTTGACTGCGTCCACTTCACCGCGATTCGCGAAGCCGAAACCACCTTTCCCCGCGGCCAGACCGCCAAACAAACTAACGAACCCGGAGGTAAAAAGCGCAAAGCAGACCGCGACCCGAACCGGCACCTCCCATTGCATGATCAATTGCCGCCACAAGAAGGGGAGCACGATGAAGTAAGCCCAGATTCCTATTTTCAAATTGTCCCAGATCCACGGCGCCGTTTTGATCGAGAAAAAGAAAATAAAGATGGCGGTGGCTGCGAAGATAAAGGCGATCTCTTCCGGCAGTTTTTTTTCCCAGCCGAATCCACTTTTTGCGATGCGGGCTGCTAACCACGCAAGCAAGATGAGCGCGAACAGAGCTACAATTACCTAACTCCAGGCGAAGCCGTGTTTCCCGATACGCCAAACCGACAACACGAATGCGCCGAGTCCAATCGCAATCGTGGCGGATAATTCGAGTCGTCTGGTCTGATGCGATTGGTACAATTGCCAGGCGATCAGGCCGATCAAAGTGAGAACCAGCGGAACGAGGATTCCGAAATTGAAGAACCAGAATCGAAAGAACGACATTCTAAATTCGTCTTCGTTCTGGGCCCAGCCGGGGTGGAATTCGAGGACTGAACCAGCGAGGAAATGATCGCTAATGAGCCAGACAAAAAACGTCGCTGGAATCAGAGCGCTCAAGACGAGCGTGAGAATGTGTCCACGAATCTGCGGGTCGCCGGCCACAAAGAGACACACGAGCACAATGCTAAGTGCCATGAACGTGTGGAGATGAAAGAGCGGCATCGAGGCATAAAGCGAGAGCTCAACCCAAAACGGCAACGGCCCCGATTGTCGATCTTGACCGGCACGAAAATATTTTTCGCGCCAATGCCAGAGTAAGATCAAGCCGGCGGGAATCGCGTAAAGAAAGCCGCGCTGAGTCACAAACATCGTTAGCGGAATACTTTTCCAGGCGATGTTGTTGACGTCCTGGTAATCGACGAATTTGAAATCGCGCAGAAATTGAAAGCCGGCGAGACCACCGTTGAACAGAAAACCGGCAACGGCAAAGCTGCCGCCCCAGCGATAGAACGCGTAGAACGTAGCCACCGACGAGACCAGTCCAACCCAAGCCAGGCCGCGAATAAGATCGACATCTACCTTTAAGAGCAGCGCGTTGAACAAATCGATCCCGGCCGGATAACGGAGATGATGGCTGAAGACATAAATCGGGTTGGATGGCCAAAGCCGAACGCCATTGGCGAACAAACTGATGTGAGTGATGTGAAGGCCGAGGTCACCCAGGTTTACGGGAGATTGAATTTTGAGTTCAGTTCCATCGACAAAAAGCAGCCAGCAAAATGAGCGCACCGCGAAA
>QHOI01000012.1 GCA_003218705.1 Verrucomicrobiota bacterium
ATTCTTTGGCCCAGGGGAGAAAACTCTCGTTATCCTTTTCGATTAACCGCACGGTCCCGTAGATCACAAGTGTGCCATTGGAACGCAGCAATTCTGCCGCTTGAATGAGAAACTCCGCCAGCGCCGGACGCGGAACATAAATCTCGGTGATAACAAGACTGGATTCCTCGCCGCCGATCTGCTCGCGCAACTTGCGGGCGTAATCGGGCAAATAAGCGCTCAGTTGATTTGTGTCGGACCAGTAGGTCTGACCGTTCGTTGACAGATAATAACTTGCGTAGCGTGCAAAAGCCTTGCCGCGGTCGGTATAACCTAGACGCAACAAGTCGAGCCAGTCGTCGTTGCGCAATTTCTTCTCTGCTTCCACCGGCTCGTCGCTCGCGAATGGTTGGTAACAGGAGAAAACACCGATCCGAAGAAAATCAGCGGATTTTTCGTCAATCGAGAATTGAAAGTCGCCGTACAAAAAATTGTTGGCGATTCGCTCCTCGAAGCGCTTGGCGAGATCTTGTGCGCGAATAATTTCGACAACGCGTCGCAACTTTTGCCGCGGGACAAGTTGAAGCGTTACACGCTCAATCAGTCCAAACAGACCATACCCACCAATTGCAATTCGGAATAGCTCTTGGTTCTCATCGCGTCGACAGCGAATCCTTTTTCCTTCCGCATCGATCAGCGTAAAGCCGTCGATATTTGATATTAGCGGTTTCATGGTGAGGCCGCGGCCATGAACGTTCGAAGACAAGCTCCCACCCAGCGTAAACGTATCGGCGCCGGTTTGTTTTTGTGCGATGCCCCACTGCTTCGCGCTGTCACCCTGCGCGTTCAAGTAACTACGGATCAATTCGGGCCATTGAATACCTGCTTCCGCTTCGATCAATCCGCGTTCGCGATCGAAGGCAGTCACCCGATTTAACGAACGGGTGTCGATGCAAATGCTGTCCTGGGCAAATTGCTGACCACCCATCGAATGTCGGCAGCCCGACACGGATATGGGCAAAGTTTTTCGCGATGCGGAACGCACAATCTCCACCAGTTCGTCGCCGGTGCGTGGGATGACCAGTTCGCGGACGCGAGTGCGATTGAGTTGCGAATGAACATCGTTGACCCAAATCTCCGCCCGGCGGTGCGCAAAAGCGTGGGGCACAAGCGCGAAAAGCGCCGTCGTCCGTATAAATTCGCGTCGAGTTAGCATCCGGCCGGAGCTTAATTTTGTTGGTCAGATTTCAGCGAGGCAAATCGTCGCGCTGTTCGAACTGCCTGTGGGCGAGAAGCGACCGCACCTAAAGCAAATCATTTCTCACGCGTTGAACTCGAAAATGATTTTGCCGCTTCGTTTGCTTTGGGCAGCGTGCGCCATCGCCGCTTGCGCGTCATCAATCGAGTATGCCTTCTCGACTTTCGTTTTCAAAAGGCCGCGCTTGGCCATGTCGAAGAGCGACTTAAATGCTTCCATTCGCTCCTGCATCGTCGCGTTGTCGTACCATTTATTGATCCAAATTCCTCGGAACCGCAGGTCTTTAAAAATAAGCAGACCGGTTGGGATCTTGAGCGGCTGCAAACTCATTGCCCCGAACGACACCAGCGTGCCTCCGAAGGCGAGACAATTGGCCAGACGCAATGCGCTCTCGCCGCCAACAGAATTTAGGCCGAGCCGGATCGCCGCGCCGCCGGTCGCATTTTTCACCTCGTCTCGCAATTTTTCGCCATCAACCAGGACGACGTCGCCACCTTCGGCGCGCAATTCGTCAACCAACTCCGCGCGTCGAACCACGTTTACCGTTTTGTAACCGAGCTCGTGCGCGACTTGAATTACGGCGCGCCCGACGGCCGAGTTGCCTGCGTTTTGGATCAACCAATCACCGCGCGCAAGATCGACATAATCATGGAGCAAGCGCCAGGCTGTCATTGGATTGATTTTCAACATCGCGGCGTGGACCGGTTCGATTTCGGGCGGAACCGCCACCAGCTCGCTCGCTTCGACCGCGAGCGCTTCGCGCCATGTGCCGATGTTGTGCGGCAGAATCACCAGAGCGCCTTTGACAATCGTTGAGACTTTCGCGCCAACTTCGACAACGACGCCCGCGCCCTCGAATCCCGGCACTGCCGGCACTTCGCGACGACCAGGATATTTTCCTTCGATCGCATTGATGTCCGCCGGATTGATCGGCGCCGCGCGCATCGCAACGATCGCTTCATCAACGGCGGGCTCGGGCCAGGGTTCGGTCTTAATCTGCAAAACCTCCGCCGGATTTCCGTGCCTTTCGTAAACGATCGCCTTTATAGTTTTGTTCATTCGATGAACTCGGCGTCGCATCCTCAGCCTGCCGCGAGTAATCTGCAAACCGGCGCGCGCCTCGCGCTAATTGGTTTGGTGGTGAACGTCGTCTTCGCCATCGTCAAAATCGCCGGCGGCATTTTCGGAAACGCCTACGCGCTTATTGCGGATGGAATTGAATCGGCGCTCGATGTCGCTGGTTCAATCGTCATTTGGGGCGGGTTGCGTTTTGCGGCGCGCCCACCGGACGCGACTCATCCTTATGGTCATGGCAAGGCCGAGCCGCTGACGGCAATTTTTGTGGCGTGCAGCGTTTTGCTTGCGGCCATTGCGCTTGCGGTGCAAAGCGCGCGCACACTGTTTTTGCCGCATTCCGCGCCGGCCTCCTTCACGTTGCTGATTCTCTTGATGGTTGTCATCGTGAAAGAAACGCTCTTTCGCTATGTCATCCGTTTCGGTCGCTCGATCGAAAGTATCGCCGTCGAAGCCGACGCCTGGCGTCATCGCGCCGATGTTCTAACGTCGATTGCCGCGTTCGTCGGAATCTCGATCGCGCTCATCGGCGGCGAGAAATGGCGGAGCGCCGATAATTGGGCCGCCATTTTCGTTTGTCTCGTGATCGCGAGTATCGGCGTGCGTCTCCTTCGGCCCGCGGTTTATGACCTTCTCGATACTGCGCCGCGGGGTGCAATTGTCGATCGTGTCCGCGGGGCGGCGGCGTCCGTTCCCGGCGTCGTCCGAATCGACAAAAGTTTTATCCGCAAAATGGGTCTCAGTTTCTATGTCGATCTTCACGTCGAGGTCGATGGCAACATTTCCGTGCGGGAAGGCCATCAAATCGCGCACGCAGTCAAACGCGCTATTCAAAAGAACGATCCGCGCATCGCCGATGTCCTGGTGCACATCGAGCCCGCGAAACTATCGTCCTAATAATTACAGTTCGCGGACCAACGCGATAATCGCGTCCGTCAAACTTGCGCGGGCGTGCGCAATTTGCCGGCCAAAACGAAACAGGCGCCAGACAGAACCGGGATCTCTTAATAAATACACGAGCAGTCGGCCGAAATTGGTCTGTTCGCGTTCGACGTCGAACAGAACGGAGGGCGGCGCCGGAAACGGCTCACTCGAGGTATCACTGATAACCCGTAATGAAAGCAGTGGCACTCCATGCACCTTGCACACGTCAGCAATTGCCCCCGTCTCCATATCAACCGCCTCTGCCCCGGCCACGCGCGCGATTTCGTTTCGTTCGTCAATCGAATCGATGATCGATGTCGATGTAAAAAGTTTTACCACCCGCGGCCGGCGGTCGCCCAAAATTCGGTCGGCGTTGGCGAGCAGTCCTGAATCGGAAAAATTCTGGGCCAAAATCAAATCGCCCGCGCGCAACTTTTCAGCGACAGCGCCCGCAAAACCGGAGCTGATTACCAAGCTCGGTCGCGTTTTATGCAGAAGAATTTCAAGCCGCTCATTGCAATCTCTGGCTCCGACGCCAGTATGCAGAATTGTTACGTCGCGACTGTCGATCCTGCCGGACAGCGATTTTCCGTGACGCTGAAGCGCCTGAAGTCGACGGACCAACCCGGAACTTTCCGACGGAAGCGCGAACGTAATCCCGATCATTGCGTGCTGACGATGCGCACTTGGAGAATCGCCTTTTCTCCGGCTTTTGGCTCGACCGGAGCCGCGGGAAGAGTTGCGCCGAGTTTTTTCATCGAATCGCGAAAGTCACTTAATCGTGCGGTCGGGACTTCGGCGAAAAGTAAAACGCCTTGTTGATCGGCAAGGCCTTTTGTTCCCGAGCCGCCCGCCTGCTTTGCCGCCGCGATGATTTTGTTGGCCAATTTCTCTTGTTCCGGAACCGGCGCGGTGAATTTGATTTCTTCAACATCGAGACTTGGAGGCGGCAGCGCTGCGGCTGCCGTTCGGGCCAGACTTTCCGCGAGTTCGGTGCGATTTTGTTCCGTGTTCAGTTGCGTGCGTTCCTTTTTTTTCATGAACGCGATCGCATAAATTCCGAACACCACGTTCGCAAAAACAAGCACCGAAAAAGCGATCGCAATCCGGCGGCCAAGCACTGCACCGCGTTCTTCAAGGGTTGGCTCTGCCACGCCAAGGATCTCGCGCGAGTTGCCCATATTGGTGTGAATTTGACGGGCAACCGTCAGCTCCCGCCGCAATTGCGGATCCGACATGAGCCGCTCTTCCAATTCCGCGCGCTCGCTCGGCGATAATTTGCCCTCGAGATAATCGAAAAGCTTGTCCGGATTCATTCGACTATTGGACAAGCGTGGCGCGACCCGCGTTCGCCTGCAATGATGAACTCACCGGGGTCCATCCGAAGCACTCCCAAATTGAGCCGATTTGCGCTTTAGCCTCCTCCGGTAGAGTTAATCCGTCGTGGACCGAAATGGTCAGACGAATTTCCACGATGGAAATTGGCGTCGCCGCGTTTTAATCGGGCTCGGGATTTGCGGCGGACTTCTTCTCATTTTCCATCGCCCGCTCTTGTTCGGTCTGGGTCATCGCATCGCGCTCCATTATGCGGCCAAAGAAAGCCTGAAACTCGAATTTCAGCTCGAGGGCAGTATTTTCACAAACCTTATCATCAGGAACCTGCATGCGGCTTCAACCGGAGCCAGCGATATCGAATCAATCGATGTCGATCTTGCCCGAATCGATTACGGGCTGTTCACGTTGCTGCGGCACGGACTCTCGGGCGCGATCAAGAACGCCGATGTTCATTCCGCGCGCATTGTCATGAATCCGGAGAAGGCGCCGTTGCGACCCCGCCCGCCGAATCCGAAAAAGAAAATCGACTTACCTGATATTTTTCCGGAGCGCCTTCACGTTGCCGACGCCACGATCGTTGTCCGCAATCGTCCACATGATTTTATCGCCGAACACATCGCGGTCGATCTGGACCCGCATCATTCCGGCGAAATCACAGTCGAGAAGTTGCAGCTCGTCGGCGGCCAGACCTGGCTGAAATTGTCTGCACCCGCGACCTACGCGAATCGGCACCTGATCGTGCGCGAGATCGTTCTGGCGGACAATGAGCGATTTCGTTCGGTTGATGTCGACGCGTCGCAAATCGCGGCGCGAAAATTGGCGATCAATTTCGATTACGCCGTAGCCACCGGAAATATTTCCGGCTCGATCCTGTTGCACGAGGCGCAAGCTTCGCTCGACACCAATGTTCGCATTCGCGGCGTCAACGTTCCCGTTGATGCGATTAACAAGTTCGTGGCCTTGCCCGAAGGCTGGATGCGCGGTCAGATGGAAAAATTTGATGTCGATCTCAGCGGCTTGCTCAGCTCGCCGGCGACTTGGAACGGAAGCCTCGCCATTGAACTCACTGATTTTCACCAGGAACAAACGGCGTTCGATCGCGGAATATTTCAAGTTACGGCGAAAAGCGGTGTTGCGACTTTGCAATCGGCTGACGTCACCCGGGACCAAAATCAATTCCATCTTCGCGGATCGGCCGAACTACCGCGCAACATTCGAGATTTTGGTCGGGCGCCGACAACTCTGGAACTCGCCGCGACCTTGCCCGATTTGCAGCAGGTCACGGCAGGGATGCGGCAAAAAATTAGCGGCGTGGCGGAAATCAGCGGCAAGCTCAACATCAAGGACTCGCTGGTGAATGGAGAGTTCGCCGTCACGGCGCCGTCATTGGGATTTCAAGATGGTCGCTGCGAGAATTTCAGTGCCGCGGTTAAACTCTCGAAAAAAATGCCGTCAGCCGGATCCGACAAACCCTGGTTTAACGATCTGGTCTCGCAAGCGACCATCGCCCTTTCAAACCTGCGGTTTCGTGATTACGTCGCGGACT
>QHOI01000013.1 GCA_003218705.1 Verrucomicrobiota bacterium
TCTATCTTTGGCGCGAATCTTCGAATGCGAGATCTCGTTTTCACCCAACTGAACTCGCAGTGCGTTATTTGGAACGGTGTTGTTTATCTAAACGACCTCAGCGCGAACCTGACCGGAAACGATTTCATCAGCGGAAACGCGATTGTCGATTTTCGCGGGTCGCATCGTTACAGCGGAAAATTCCGGGGGAATGTTTCGGATTTGTCGAAATTGCAGCCGCTGCTGCGCACTTTTGGAAAT
>QHOI01000014.1 GCA_003218705.1 Verrucomicrobiota bacterium
CGCTTTCTTTGAGAAAATTATTATCCGGATTTCCATCGACCAGCGTTGCAACGTTGCTAATGACGAGTCCTTCCTCGCGGTCGGAGATGTAAACAAAGGCATAGAAGAGATCGATCGGCTGCTCTTCGTTTTCCGGCAGGCGCTGGCGCGCGGGATCTAGCGCGAGCGTGCTTGGCAGCGCGAGGCTGGTTGCGTAATTGGTGTGAATGCGCGTGCGTTGTCCAAGCGGCGAGACTGGCGAGCTGACGATTCGTTCCGAAAATCCCTTTTGATCGATGTTCGCGACATCGAGAACTTCAAAGCCGCCGGGGCCGTTGGCGGTGTAAAGATATTCGCCGCGCAGGACGATGTCTTGAATGTCGTGGCCTCTGTGTTCGTAGCCTTCGGTCAGTAACGAGCCGCCATCCAAATGCTTTTTGTAGTTGGCTGGGTAAGCGACGGAATGGAGATGACTACCGATTACAGCTTGTGGCTCGTCCGGTTCGGTCCAAACCACGGCGTGCAATCCCTCGTGGCCTTGGCCGATGTAAGCGTAGCGGCCGAAGAAATTTACCGTGCCGGTGCCGAACCCTAACAACTGAGTCATCCAGGCGTTGTTGTCGTTGTTTGCTGACAAATGGCAATCGGTGCAATTCTTGGTCGTGCCGACGCCCGAGGTGGTGTGCGGGAAATGCGGATTGAACGCCTGGCCGCTGTAACCTTCGGCCGAAAATGTTTGCTGCTGCGAATAAACCCATTCGCGGTTCGCATTCTGCGAACTGACCACGACCGCGCTCGATGAACGGATCACCGCCATCCGGTTTTTCTTTACCGTGCCGTCGATCCCGAGCATGAAGACGTCGTCGCGCACGACTTGTGGATTGTAGGTTGTGAAATTTCGATCGGTGACGCCTTCGAATTTATTTTGCGGAACGCGCTGGTTCGCCTTCATCGGCAAATGACAGCCGAAACAGCTCGTCGCCCACGATGTGTGACAGATCTGGCAATCCATCGCCGAGTTGTCGTGCACGAGTTTGACGCGTCGTTCTTCAGAGGCGGTTGGCACAACACCGCCCCATTTTCCGCCGTCGCGTCGCAACGTTTTCGCGTAAGCCGACTTCGGATTGTAGTGCGGCGAGAGCGGATCGATCGTGTCGATCGTTTGCGGAATCTCCCAGCGCACGTCCGGCGACATGCTCGATTGCTGAAAAAGTTCGCTCCCTTCCCAAACGAACCGCGGACCAAACGGTGTGTTGCTGGTGTTGGCGAGATCAATCTGACCGGCGTTACCGCTCGTGATTAACGTTGGGCGTTGATTGATCGTGCCGTGGCAATCGATGCACGTGATCGCGGTCGCGTTGCGCGGTTCGCCGTAAAGCATGCCGTTGCCATGAACATCGACATCGAAGTGGCAGTCTCCGCACTGCATCCCGTGCGCGAGATGCACATCTTTCAAGTGCACGGCTTTTGCGAATTTTTTCGAATCGTTGTGGTCGATCGTGTTGTCGTCGAGATCGAGCAGGTTGCCTTTGCGATCGTGTTTGAAAATCGCGCGAAAGACCCAGCCGTGCCCATGGTAGTCGGCGAACTGGGTGTGCTTGAGTTGCGGATTTAATTCCGCGACCTGGTCGAGGAAAGTTTTGTCCCCCCAAAGTCCGCGCGCGGCCGCGGCCTCAGGGTTCTCCATGGTCGACCTTACCAGCTCAGCATCGGTCGGATCATGCTGCTCTTTCGGATACATGAACTCGCCGTCCGTTTCCTGGTCCCACCAGGTGTAACCGAGATACGGGTTCACGAAGAGATTTCCCTGATGCATGTGGCAATTCATGCACTGGCTCGACGGAATCGAGCGGGTGAACTGGTGCATGACCGGATGTCCGCGCTCGGTTTTCGGAATCGATTCGTCAGCGGTGAAACTCAAACCCTGATGTCCAAACTTGTTCCACCAGCCGGAATTCGTTGGCGAACGATCGTTGGCGTAAACAACGTGGCAGGCTGAGCAACCGCTCGATCGATAATCGCCCGGATGATCGTTCGATCCGAAAAATCCGAGGAGGGGGTCGTGCAGCCGTGTTTTTTGCAATCCCAGAAAAACCGGATCGGTGCGGTTCAATGTTCCGAGACCGCGTTCGGAAAGGCGGCGGTCGGGTTTGCCATTCGGTTCCGAGCTTGTTGGCAATCCGAGCGAAAGCTGCGGACGTCCGCCTTTTTCGAAAATGCGCAGAATGTTTCCGGGATTACTGAGATTGAATCGCGGCAATGGTTCGATGAACGGCAAAATGCCGTGAACCTGAGTATCTTCCGGCGTAACGGCCGTGTAGTTAATCAACTTCAGGGGCGCGCCATCCGCGGCGTAGGCCTGACCAAAGCGATAATTTTTCTCGGGGTAAGCGCCATTATTATATAGAGCAGCGCCCCAGAGCATCGCGCCGTGGTTCATCATGCTGTGATCGACGTTGCGGATGATCTCGCCGTGACACAGACCGCACGATTGCTGCGCCACGCGCAGGTCGCCGGGATTCAGAAAGCGGATGAACTCGGGCGACTCGTGATTGAGCCAGGCGTTTGAATTCGGGGGTTTGGCGGAGGTTTTCCAAAACTCTATGTTCTTGGGCAAAATGTGCGCCTGCTCTTTCGTCAGGCCGCGCGCGGGATTTCCCCCGTGACAATCGGTGCAGCCGAGCACGACATTTTGTTCGGCCTTGTGCATCGGCTCGACGCCTTGATGGCATTGCAAACAACCGACACTCTTTCGGTCCGCCTCCGCTTGCGTTTGATCGATCCAATTTCGTGGCGGCAACGACGCGCGCGTGATTGTTGATCTTGTAACCGGAACCGACGTCGGCGGACCGTAGCCTTCTTCAGAAGCTCCAAACGCCAAACCCCAAATCCCAAGGAAGCACCAAGTTCCAAGCATCAAACTCCAAACCGCACGCGTGAATTTCCGTTTTGGAATTTGAGTATTGGAATTCCCCTGGTGCTTGGGATTTGGTGCTGGGGGTTTCATTCAATACGTGAGCGTCAACGTTACGATCGCGCTGTAGAGAAACGGATCGACATGGCCGGGTGGGGGACTTGGGTAGCCGAAAACCGGTACGGTGTTGGCGCGGTAAATGTCTTTGTAACCCCAGCGCGGAACGAGAAATCCGGCGCCGGCGGTGAGAATGATGTTGTCCGTCAGCAGCGGTCGCCATTCGAACCCCGCGCTGCAATCGAGCGCGAAGTCGTTGCTGGCCTTGTTGGTGAACAACACCAGCTCAGTCGTTTCGGTCGTGACGGTGCGAATGTAGTTCACGTTGATGAAGCTTTTCAGTTTCGGCAAAATATCGGCGTCGAATCCATACCCGAAAATGACCGCGCCCGGATTGACGAAATTCGCCTGGCCTTCCGATTTGCTCGTCCGGAAATCGATTACCAAACTATCTCGCTGTTTAAAATTAACCGCGGTGCCGGCGAGATTAAATCCCTGATGCGAGAAAAAACTGAATGGGCCGCCGATAAAAAATGGCCGATCGAACACGGTATCGAACCCGGTCGCGTGCGAATCGGCCGGATCGCTGTCGCCGCTCGCGTAGAAGATGGACAACTTGTGGCGCATCCAATCCTTGTCGACTGACAATTCGAGCGCGGCCATTTGCGCGTTGATGTCGACGCGCCGGCCGGCGATGCCGTTCAGGCCGTCTTCTCCGAGCACTTGATAGAAGGCGTGATCGATGTTGAGCCAGCCGATGTGCCCGTCGCCGGTCCAGCCGAGGTAGTAGGCCTGAAGATAATGATCGACCACGGTGCCGATCGGCGCCGGCCGGGTAATGAATCCGTTTTTGTCGTAATGCCGGCTGTTGTTGTCGAAATCGCCGACAAACGTGAGCTCACCGGTATAACCTTTCCAAATCAAGTCCTGCCGGAAAACATTCGCGACGTAGACCTGTTGTTTGCGCGGATCGAATTCGTTGAGGTCGGAATAGGTATCCTTCTCGCGCATGTCGAACGCGGCGAGATTGTATTGCCAGCGGTTGTTGTCGTAATTCCCAAAAATGCGGATGCCGAGATTCGTGTCGTTGAAAATGAAGCCGCGGAAATCGCTCACGAACGGTTGCATACCGACGCGCAACGAAATGAAATCGTAATTGTTCGAGAGATCGCGCAAATGAATTTCGGCGAACGCCTCCTGCAACGACCAGAATTCTTTTTCGCGGGTGGTGCCGTTTTGCGGATTCGGATTTACGACGTTGCGTTCTTCGACGTCGATATAGTTGTGATTGTAAACGCCGAGTAACCGCAACGCCCAATCGATCGGCTTAAACGCGGTCTCGCCTTTAAACAAATCGATGCCGATTGAAAAATCGTTCGACCAAAACTCCTGGTCGCTCAGCCCGAAAAATTCCGAGCTGTTCGGACGTGCCGTGCTCACGCCGCTCGGTGTCGGCAATTTGCGCGCTTCGAATTGAAAAAAATCTTCCGCGGTAATGTTGAGGAAGATGTCCTGATCGATGATCGGGGCGTCGCCTTTGAGTTTGCTTTGCAAATAGGGATGCCAGAGATGGAGGTCGGATTGATACGGCGTTTCGGTCGAAGGATCGGCATAGCGCTTCCAGCGACCGAATCCGATGAACCAGCGATTTGGCGCCGGCTGCGAGGAGGGGAGCAACCCTTCGCCCTCTTCCGCTTGCGGATAAGTCTCGTATTCCAGTTTCTTCCGGCGCGGAACAACTTCGCGGGTGCCCTTGCGCGGAAGTTGAAGCGAACGGGGTAAGGCTTCCTGACCGTATTCCGGAAGTTGTGGCAAAATCGGCGGGAAAAGTTCCGGGGCCTCGGGTGTTTCCGGCTGTTCCCGCTGTGATGCGCCTGGATCGGGATTGAATTCGGACGGCGAAAGCGGCTCGTTCTGTGCGAGAAGCGTCGTGTTCGCCACAACAACATCGCTTTCTAACGAAAGAACATCTTTCGAATCGATCACTGCGATTGTTCCGAACTGGCTGGGGTTTTCAGGAGCGTTCTGAGATTGCGCCCGCCAAATTTCGACCGTTTGCCCGGGCAGATCTCCGAAAGCGATCGAAAGACCAAGGCACAGCGCCACTCGCCAGCGCAGAGTCGCGCTGGCAAACGACGGAATTGACCAGCGCATGGGAGGGCGAGGATGCCCGAAATTGCCTGGTATTGGCAAGCCAACTGTAGCCGTCTCGTTTTCCACTTGATTGGCACGCGAGGATGCGGAGCCACAGGATGCTTTTGGCTGGTGCGCGGCTGTGGGACCTGATAGCTAACGCATTCGGTGATGACGCCCCGGATTCTGTTGGCACTGCTGGGCCTGGCACTTTTTTCGCCTGGTGAACTGGCGGCCCAGTCGGCACAGATGTTGAACCCGGCACCGGGATCGACCTTTAGCTCTTCCAGTGCGAGCTTCAATTGGAGTGCGGGCAGCGCTACCAGCTACATCCTTTTGGTGGGCAGCTCTCAATACGCGCACGACATTTACTCTATCGGCCCGACCAGCGTTCTCTCGGCCACAGTTAACAACATTCCTACAGACGGGCGCACGATCTTCGTGACGCTCGCCTCAAACGTCGGCGGCTCCTGGACTTCCAACAACTATACCTACGCAGCTGCTACTTCTTTAGCCACCCCAACACCGACCGCGACTCCGACTCCTACCGCAACCGCGACAGCCTCACCAACCCCAACTCCGACTCCAACGCCGGTGGCAGTTGATCCACTTACAGTGGCCGATGTCCAAACCATCATCAATCACGCTGTCACCCGCGCGGTAAGAATTTCGCCAAATAGCGTGATCGCGGTTGTCGATCGCGAAGGTTATGTGCTCGGTGTTTGGGTTGTCCGCGGCGGAGCGGCCACGCCGGGCGAAATCGCTACGGCTGTGAGCAAAGCTGGCACGGCTGCGTATCTAAGCAGTAATCAAAACGCGTTCACTTCGCGCACCGCCGGCTTCATTATTCAGCAACATTTTCCGCCCGGGGTGAAGAATACCGCGCCCGGCCCACTGGTCGGTGTAGGCCTTTCGAATCTTTTTATTTCCGACGTCAATCACTTCAAGAAGATCGACATGGTGTACTGCCCACCACCATATCCCCCTGCGGTTATTCCGTCTCCCGGCACTTTTG
>QHOI01000015.1 GCA_003218705.1 Verrucomicrobiota bacterium
TCTCGACCGACCACAAAGTCATCGGGATCCAGTACGGCCTTTGCGGCCTGGTTTTTCTCTTTTTCGGCTTTTCCCTGATGATGATCATGCGCTGGCAGTTGGCGTATCCCGGACAGGCGCTACCGGTGATTGGGAAATGGCTGCCGTATTTCTTTGGGCCCAACACCATGCCTGACGGCAAGATGACGCCCGAGTTTTACAATTCGCTGGGCGCGATGCACGGCACGATCATGATTTTCTTGGGCGTCGTGCCGGTGGCGTTCGCTGCGTTTGGAAATTTCGTCGTGCCGCTCCAAATCGGCGCGCCGGACATGACCTTTCCGAAAGTAAACGCCGCGAGTTTCTGGGCGTTCGGCGTCGGCGGAGTGATCATGTTGACCAGCTTTTTTGTTCCCGGCGGCGCGGCGAAAGGCGGGTGGACTTCTTATGTGCCGCTTTCGGATATCGCCGACAAAGGGCCAGGGTTCCATCCGTTCCTCAACGGACAAACGTTGTGGCTCCTCGGATTCATTTTCCTGATCACGTCGTCGTTGCTCGGCGCTGTCAATTTCATCACCACCATCATTCAACTGCGCGCCAAAGGCCTGACCTGGATGCGCCTGCCATTTTTCGTCTGGTCGCAATTTGTCACCGCATTCTTGCTCTTGCTCGCGTTTCCGCCGCTTGAGGCTGCGATCGTCATGCAGCTGATGGATCGGACAGCGGCGACGAGCTTTTTCCTGCCGGCCGGAATGATCGTTAACGGTGCGCCGCTGCATATCAGCGGCGGCGGCAGTCCAATTCTATGGCAACACCTGTTCTGGTTCCTTGGGCATCCGGAAGTTTATGTTTTAATTTTGCCGGCGTTCGGAATTGTCGCTGAAATTCTCGCCAACAACTCGCGTAAGCCGCTCTGGGGCTACAAATCGCTCGTCTTCTCCGTGCTCGTGATCGGATTTTTGTCGTTCGTCGTCTGGGCGCACCACATGTGGCTTACCGGAATGGGCTCGACCGTGAGCGCGTTTTTCCAAACCACCACGCTCCTGATTTCAATTCCTTCGGTGATCATCCTCAGCGCCTTTTTCATTTCGCTCTGGGGCGGCTCGATCCGGTTCACGGTGCCGATGTTATGGGCAACCGCGTTCCTTCCCATGTTCGGGATTGGCGGACTGACCGGCATACCGTTGGCGTTTAACTCAGCCGATCTCTACCTGCACGATACCTATTACATCATTGCGCATTTTCATTACATCGTCGCTCCGGGAACGATCTTCGGATTGTTCGCCGGCATTTATTATTGGTATCCAAAGGCGACCGGGCGCGTCATGAACGAGTTCTGGGGCAAAGTGCATTTCTGGCCGTCGCTCATCTGCATGAACGTAATCTTCCTGCCGATGTTTTTGCAGGGAATGCTCGGCATGCATCGTCGCTGGTACGATGGCGGACAGGGCTGGACGTTGTCCGGTGAACACATTTGGGGCCTGACCGGTTTTCAATGGAACACGCCGATCTCGTGGGCAGCGTGGATCATGGGACTAGCGCAGATTCCATTCATCATCAATTTCTTCTGGAGCATCAAGCACGGGAAGAAAGTGAACGACAATCCCTGGGAAGCGACCACGCTGGAGTGGACCGCGCCTTCGCCGCCGCCGCACGGAAACTTCGTCACCATCCCGATTGCTTATCGCGGCCCTTATGAATACAGCCTGCCCGGTCGCGAAAAAGATTTCACGATGCAGAACGAACCGGTCGAACCGGCCGAACGATCCCGGCGAGCCGTCGAACCGGTATTGGTGCACTAACGAATGGAAATTCCGTACACAATCTCCACTCGACCGGACACCGGTCTGTGGAACGCGAAGATCGGCATCTGGCTGTTTCTCGCGTCCGAAGTGATGCTTTTCGGCGGACTTTTTTCCGCCTACGTTTTTCTGCGGCTCGATGCTCAGCCAGGCGAGTGGCCGCACGGTCTTCTCAACGTTCCAGTCGGGACGATGAACACGGCGATCTTGATTATGTCATCGGTCACGGTGGTTCTGGCGTGGGCCGCGCTGAAAATGCGCCGTTACCGCGCCTACTGGTGGTACATGCTCGCCACCATCATGTGCGGCGTCATCTTTCTCTTTGTAAAACTTTACTACGAATGGCCGCAAAAGTTTGAACACTACGGCATTTTCATCAAGCCGGGCGTGCTCGAAAAATATGAGCAGTATCTCGGTAACAATCGTCGGACGGAAAAGGGGATGGAGCCGCGGATCGAGATCAGCGGCCACTTGCACAATCCGGAAGCGCTCAAGGATCCGAACATCAAGGAGTATGAAATCGGGCTCGATCCAGTCTTCGTGGATCCCAACAATCCATCGAACGATCGTCCCCATTTTCTTTACGCTCCGCCAACCGACCACATCGCGAAGATTGAAAAGGAAGACGTTGACCGAATCGATTCATTCGGCCCGTGGCACAGCGCGTATTTCGCGAGTTATTTTACCATTACCGGCTTGCATGGAGCGCACGTGCTCGCCGGCGTCCTGGTTTTCATTTACATGTGGCTGCCGGTCAGCAAAAGACTTTACCAACGCAATCCGGAACATTTGGCCAATCGAGTCGAGGTCTGCGGACTCTTCTGGCACTTTGTCGATCTTGTCTGGATTTTTGTCTTCCCGCTCTTTTATTTGCTCTAAGCAATGAACAACCCACCCGACATTTCCCAAGACCCGGCCGAGCACGAGGAATACGCGCATAACGTGCAAAAACATGTGAGAGGATATCTCACCGTCGGCGCGCTTTTGCTCGCGTTTACCGGGATCACGGTTGCGCTTTCCTATGTCGATTTCGGCACCCGCAAAGCCAACATCGGCGTCGCCATGCTCGTGGCCACGCTCAAGGCGGGAATGGTCGCGGCGATCTTCATGCACCTGGCCGCGGAAAAGCGCCTGATCTATCGCGTGCTCATTTTCACCGGCTTTTTCGTGCTCGCCCTTTTTTGGCTGACGTATCTTGCCTGGTACAACCCCGTCGTCCGCTAATGTCGCTCAAGGCCTTCCATATCATCTTCGTAATTTTCTCGACGCTGCTCGCGTTGGGCGTCGGCGGCTGGTGCATTTGGGTCAATCTGGTGGAAGGCGCACCAGTTTATCTCGCAGGGGCGGTCGCTTCGTTTGGCTGCGCGCTTGCCCTCGTCATCTACGGCGTCTGGTTTTATCGGAAAATGAAACGGCTCCGCATCATCACATGAAAAAGTTTTTGGCGATTTTGTTGAACGCCTCCCGAGCCGTCGCCTTTTGCGTGGGCGGGTCGATCTTGCTCGTCGCGCAGCAGGCGAGCGCGTGTCCGTTTTGTTACGGCGCGAAAGATGGCAAATCGACTGAGCACATGGCTGTGGCGATTTGGTTTCTTTTCGGCGCGGTCATGTCGGTAATGGGCGGGATTGGCGCGTTCACCTTCAAGATTTGGCGACACGGCCGGATGCCGCTCGAACCGCATCAGGAAATCAACGAAGAAGACTTGGACAAATTCGATGAGTAGCCTCGCGCTCATTAACGAATTTCTCGGCCAGCCGCCGAATGCCTCTGAGCACGGCTACCAGATCGATCATATCCTCGAATTCGCGCACTGGTTTATGGGTGCGCTTTTTATCGGATGGTCGGCCTTTTTCGTTTTTGTGCTGATCCGCTTTCGCCGGAGCCGCCACCCCAAAGCCGATCATGCAGGTGTTCGCAGCGGAATTTCCACGCACCTCGAATTTTCGGTCGTGTTAATCGAGGCTGTTTTGCTCATCGGGTTCGCGATTCCGCTTTGGGCCAAACGGGTGAACGAATTTCCCTCGACCCAGGACGCGATTCTGGTTCACGTGGTTGGTCAGCAGTTTAACTGGACTTTTCACATGCCGGGGCCGGACGGCCAGTTTGGCCGACGCGAGATTGGTTTGGTCACGAATTCAAATCCACTCGGCATCGACTCGAACGATCCGGCCGGTAAAGATGACATTGTGGTGCTGGGCGAATTACACGTGCCGGTTAATCGTCCCGTCATCATCGAACTGTCTTCAAAAGACGTGATCCACAATTTCGATTTGCCGCATATGCGCATTGCCGCCGACGCGATCCCTGGCTCTCTCATCCCGATGTGGTTCAAGCCGATCAAAACCGGCAGTTACGAAGTGGTTTGCGGTCAGCTCTGCGGTCTGGGCCATTACGGAATGAAGGGAATGGTCGTGGTCGATGAACCGGCCGAATATCAAAGCTGGTTGAAAGAGCGCGCTGAACTGGCTGGGACGCAAAATGCGCCGCCGCCAACGCAGCAACCGCCGGGCGCACCGCCAGTCGGCCCAACCCCGGGCACAGTTCCGCCGCCGGGCGCGCCGAAAACAGAAAATCCCGCCGCAAAACCGGCCCAATCCGCACCAACGCCAACCGGCGAGTAGTCGAAGCGCACGAACGTGGCGCAAAGATCGACATCGTCGGCGTGCTGGCTCAATCGCTTTGCCTGGTTCACCGCCGTTGCCACGCTGCTTCTCATTTGCAGCGGCGGAATGGTCACGAGCAAAGGCGTCGGCCTCGCCGTGCCGGATTGGCCGACCACGTTCGGCTACAACATGTTTCTCTTTCCGGTCTCAAAGTGGATCGGTGGCGTTTTGTTTGAGCATACTCATCGCCTGATTGCATCGACTGTCGGATTTCTCACCATCATTCTCGCAATCTGGCTTTGGCGAACCGAAGATCGACCTGCAGTCAGGACGCTCGGTCTGCTCGCGGTTGGCGGCGTGATTCTACAGGGGATTCTGGGCGGCCTTCGCGTCACCATGCTGAAAGACCAGATCGGAATCTTTCACGCCTGCCTGGCTCAAGCGTTCGTCGGTTTGATCGTGCTCATTGCGATCGTGACCACGAACTCCTGGCGGTCGCTTGCGCCAGATGTCGATTTGAGAAAAATCGTGCCGATCAAAACACTTGCAATCGCGACGACGATCGCGATCTACCTGCAACTGGCGCTTGGCGCGACCATGCGCCATCAACACAAAGATTTGGCGATCCTCGATTTTCCGACCGCGAATGGCGCGTGGATTCCGGACACGAGCGCGGCGGCGTTGGCAAAGATCAATGCCTGGCGTGACGCACGCGCTCTTTCGGATGTGGATGCGGTTCAAATCTGGCTGCAAATGGCGCACCGTTTTCTCGCGGTTTTGATTGGGATCGCTGTGATCGCCTTTTGTATTCGTGTTGTGAAAGACGCGAGCCATATGACCGCACTTCGGCGACTGTCGATCTGGTGGGTCGTTTTGTTTTTCCTCCAGTTCACGCTCGGAGCGTGGACAATCTGGAGCAATAAAGCGGCGGATGTCGCGACAACGCATGTCGCCGTTGGCGCGATCATGTTATCGTTTGGGGTGAGCGCGTGGGCGATTTGCTGGCGCGCTTTGCAGGCGAGAAATTCATGAAAGCGGCGACAATCGACTCAGCTCAACCCGAAACTAGAAACGCCCGGTCTGGATTCATTCGCGATTTGGTCGAGCTGGTCAAAGCGCGGCTCACGCTGCTGGTTTTACTCACGACCGCGGTGGGTTTTTATCTCGGCGCCGAAGGTCCAATCAACTTCGCGGCACTCTTGCACACGGTTTTTGGAACGGCGGCGGCCGCGGCTGGCGCGGCTGCACTCAATCAATGGTGGGAATACAAACTCGACGCATTGATGCAGCGAACGCGGTCGCGCCCGGTTCCGGCCGGGCGAATGCGACCACGGGTCGCTGTCCTTCTTGGCACTGCGTTGTCGATCTTCGGCATCGCCTATCTCGCCTTCGTGTGCAATGCGCTCAGCGCAGCTCTCGCCGCGATCACGATCATCATTTACATCTTCGCCTATACGCCGTTGAAACGCGTCAGCACCTTCAACACCGCACTCGGCGCGGTGCCCGGTGCATTGCCGCCGATGATTGGCTGGGCGGCGGCGCGTGGAACGCTCAACGCGGGGGCGTGGATGCTTTTCGCGATCCTATTTTTTTGGCAACTGCCGCATTTTTTCGCGATCGCCTGGATGTATCGTGACGATTACGCCCGCGCCGGTTTCCAAATGATCTCGAGTGATGATCGCACCGGTGAACGGAGCGCCAGCCAAAGTGTCTTCTTCTGCATGCTCCTTTTTATCGTTGCCGGTTTGCCTGCATTTCTTGGGATCGCCACGGTTTTTTATCTTTTGGCAGAGCTGATTCTCGGAGCCGTGTTTGTCGCCGTAGCGATGCGATTTTTGAAAACGCGGGCGCGGGCGGATGCGCGACGGTTGTTTATAACCTCGATTATCTACCTGCCGCTGCTGCTTGGTGCGCTGGTCTTGAGTAAAGCATGAACGCGAGCACGACCACTTTAGATAGCCAGTCATCGAGAACTGCGACGCTTTTGAAGACCGTCCTAATCGCGATTCCAATTCTCACGCTGGCGCTTTTGCTCTGGTTGCGACAGCTGGAAGTGACTGCGCTTCGGCAGCGCACGGTTTCTTCTTACGGAACGGTCCCCGAATTTCTCCTGGTGAACCAAGACGGACAAAATTTCGGTTCGGCTCAATTGCGCGGCAAAATCTGGATCGCCGATTTCATTTACACCACTTGCCCCGGACCGTGCCCCATGATCAGCAGTCGAATGAGTGAATTGCAGAAGCCGCTCGAAAAAACGGACGTCCATCTCGTCTCGTTTTCGGTGGATCCGGCGAAAGACACACCGCAAGTTTTGCGCGGCTACGCCGAGAAATTGCAGGCTGAGCCCGGCCGTTGGGATTTTCTGACCGGTCCGCAATCGACGATTTACAATTTATCGCGCAACGGATTCAAACTGGTGATCTCGGACGGCAGCGAAGAGAAAGGAATTCCGGTCCACAGCACCCGAATGATCTTGGTGGATCGACATGGCGCGATCCGCGGTTACTACGCCGCCGACGAAGTCGACGCCGTCACCAAATTGGTGGCGGACACGACCCATCTCCTGCGCGAGCAGCCGAAATAAAAGGCGATTCGTTAGGGCAGGTTCGAATCGCTTCGGTTACCGATTGTCCTCAAACCAGCTGACAATTTTGTAGTTGTTGACCATGCCGGTCGCGCCAAGCCTCTCGTCGTAATGCAGGTTGGACACACCAGTCATGGTCACGGTCTTGCCGACAACCGAGCCATAGACGTGCCCGTTTGTTCCGCCCCCGTTCACGGTCACGTCGTGTCCCGGAGCATAGACTGACGCGGTAATCTGGCTGTTACCACCGATGCTGACATGCTCCGAAGTATCCGTTGGAGGCTGAATGCCATACAACATGAGATCGCTCGGTTGGTTGTTACTGTTCAGGACTCCGTTCCCGCTGATGTCCACGTTGCCAGCGAAATAAATCGTAGCGGTGACTCCGGGCTGAACAACAATTTGTCCGGTTCCGCTGACGGAGATATCACCGGTAACGTAAATTTCGATATAGGTTTGGCTTCCGTTTGGATTTCCTGCCACCGTCAGCGTTTTATTTCCTGACAGTGAAATGCTGCTCAGGGTATAACGCGACGCTGCCGAACCCTTCGTTGCATCGGCATTGATCGTGGTCGTCCCGGTTACCAAAGAAGGCGATGAATTCCATGTTGACCACGAAGGAGCGCCGACGGGAATCGGTTCCTGATAAAAATCCGTCCGTTCGACGCCGGTAATGTTGGCCGCGCCGCTTACGGTTCCGGCATTGGTTGCGACATCGCCATAAATTTGCGCATTCCCCGCTTCGATTAATTGTCCATCGGTCGCGATGTCGCCGTTTTCCTGTCGTTTGGCCGGATCATAAAGGCCGTTCGTCGATTTGGTCGGATCGGTTGAATCGTAGCTGTCGACTACGATGTTCTGATTCGTCAAATCAACCACGCCGACCGACATGATGGCCTGATCGAATGCGGAAACGGGTCGGACAACGGCTTCGACTCGACGGGAGACCTGCGGCGCGGTGAGCAGGCGTGGCGTTAAAATGCCGTTGGTGAAACGCTCCCAGCGTAAGCTTAGTCTGCGCAGTTTCGTGTCCTGCGGATTGTCGCTCGTGCGGGCCGGTCCGGTAATAGGAATCGTCCCAACCGTGCGAATTCGATAATACTGCCATGAGTTCGTCGGATCGATCAGTTGCGTCGGGGCATCAACGTTCGTTTCGATGGTCATGGGCGTGCCGTTGAGCCCGGCATTTGGAACCGTGGTCAGCTCGTAGCCGGTAACTTCGTTTCCGGGCGGATTATTCCACCCATCCCATGCGTGGTTCGGTTGGGGGTAGAGTGATTTGCGAAGCTCGACGATCGCGAGGTCGATGCCCGACTCCGCGGCAAGCAACGCCTCCTGCCAGGTCGACGTCTGGAGGGCGTTTTGATACTTGACCGTCACCAGCCGAAGTGTTTCCACCGCGATCAAGGAAAGCATGGCGATGACCAGGACAGTCCAAACCAACACGCTGCCCATTTTTGTCGAATCCTGGCGCAGCATTAGTAAACGCTGCTCTGGATATCGGTCCGGCTGTTCCGGAGCAAAGTGGTGTTGTAGAATGCGGTCGCTGTCGTCGCGGCCGCGGACGCGCCACCGGAATTGAAGGTCGGATTAAAGGTAATGCGAGTCGTAACGACTTTTCCGGCATCGGTCACATCGAAGACAAAGTCCTGAACATTCACTGCCAGTGGCTGCGCCGGAGCACTGTCTTGTTGTCGGTAAATGGTTCCGGCCATGAGATAATAGTGGATTCTGACCGAGCTGCCGCTCGCTCCATAAAAGACGCCGCCCTGGCCATCCAGCGCGGGCGTCTGTGGAGTGCCGGTTTGGTCGTAATAGGCCGGAATGAAAATCGTCGTGTCGTTTTCAGCGGCCTGGACCGCGATCGCCCGCCGCAAATCCATCGCCATGTAATCGGAAATGCGCATTTCATCGGCGTGATTGAGAGAAAAATCGCTGGTCGCAACGTAATTTCTTTCCAAGGAAGTAAAGCCCATCAATAGGCCGAGACTGATTGAGGAGAAGATGGCCGTTGAGACAACGAGCTCAGTAACAGTATATCCCGCTTGCGTTTTTGATAAAGATCGACGGCGAAACGCACTCACCATTTTGCAACGCCTCCCTTGGCCAGAATGACAACGATTTGCCGGGAGATTATCCGGTCGTTAGGCGCGGCGGTGTAGTTTACGGTCCAGATGATCTTTACTGCGTTCTCGCCCAGTAACGCCGAATTGTTGGCCACGATGTTGGCCGTGCCGTTTGCTCGGTTCAGTTGCGTGTTCCCAACGGTGGTGCTGCCGTAAGGCACGAGCATTAACGTCTCGCTCATGTTCTTTAACTGGTTTGCGCCGGGGGCGTCGGCGTTGAGCAGGTTCGCGAGCAGCCAGTTGGCATCGGTTACCTGGTGCCAGTTCGCGATCCGCATCGCTTCGATTCGTTGCTGCAAAATCTGGCTGGCGCAGGCCGATTCGCGCGCCATCTGGATCGTGTCCATGGCAGAGGAGTTCATCAGGAACAGGGATCCCAGGAACATGGCGGAGATCGCAGTAGCGATCGTGCATTCGATTAAAGCGAAAGCGGTTGGCTCTGTCGTGAGATGACGGCGCATTCTGGTTGGAAGGCAGCACCTGACGTACCGCGTTATGGAAACTATAGATTGCCCAGCCTGGTGTCACTCATTCGTGACAATTTCGCTGCTTTCCGTCCGGTTAGGCCTTCCTCAACCAACCGGTTCCGGACCAGCGGTGAGTTCTTCATCGCAAACCATTCGCAAGTAGTCGCGATAATCGCCGTTCGGGAGTTGCTCACTCATCTTCGCCAGATTCGATTGGGTGATGAATTTCATCCGCAACGCCACCTCTTCGAGACACGCCACTTTGAGACCCTGTCGATGTTCGATCGTGGCGATGTAGTTGCCGGCTTCGAGCAGACTCGTTTGCGTTCCGGTATCGAGCCAGGCCATCCCGCGGCTGAGCAATTTCACATGCAGCTCGTTTTTCTTGAGGTAGAGCAAATTTAAGTCGGTGATTTCGAGCTCGCCGCGTGCGGACGGACGCAACGTTTGGCAAAGGTCGACAACCTTGTGGTCGTAAACGTAGAGGCCGGGCACAGCAAAATGGCTTTTGGGTTTCTTCGGTTTCTCTTCAAGGCTGATTGCTTTGCCGCTCTGGTCGAATTCCACGACTCCGTAGCGTTGCGGATCGCGGACCTGATAACCGAAAATGCATGCGCCGCTCTTGATCGCGAGCGCTTCACGGAAAAAATCGAGTTTCCCGTAAAAGATGTTGTCGCCCAAAATCAGGCACGCGCCGGAGTCGCCAATGAATTTGGCGCCGATCAAAAAAGCCTCGGCAATGCCCTTTGGTTTCGGCTGTTCCGCATATTGGATTTTGATTCCAAGCTGGGAACCGTCGCCCAGGAAATCCCGCAGCATGGGCAAGTCTTTCGGGGTGGAAATGATCAGGACATCGCGCAGGCCGCCGAGCATGAGGGTCGCGAGCGGATAACAGATCATCGGTTTGTCGTAAACCGGGAGCAGTTGCTTGCAGACGATCTTGGTGATCGGAAAAAGCCGGCTGCCGGCGCCGCCCGCAAGAATGATGGCCTTTTTTGTCATGTTTCTGTCATGTCGAGTCCCGCAGGCGCGGGAAGACATCTCTAATCATTTCAGAAATATTGACAGATTCCTCGACGACGCTCGGAATGACAAAGAAAAACTAGGAAAACCGCACATCTTTGCCCGGATCCATCTCAAAATCCAGGTTGAGTGAATCGGCGGTGTTCGGTTTGATGATTTCTTCCATGAACTTCACGAAAATGGGGTCTTCTCGAAATATGGCGAACTTGTCCATCGACTCGAAATCGATCGCGATGAAGAAAGGCCACGGCAGCTCCGGATCGACGCGCTTGCCGCATTTGATATTGAGGACCTCCGGAATTTTCAACAGTTGCATTCGAGTGTTCATCATCATTTCCTCGACGCGAGCGGGAGTTACCTCGGGCTTGAGTTTATAAAGGACGACGTGGTGAATCATGGAAGGCTAAAGGTATTAGGCGGTCTCGGCAGACCGCGCAAGTGGTAATCGGGCGATCGCAAAAGCAAAAATATCGATGGACGATTGAGGCTTAAACAACTCTAAATGGCGGTCGTGGAGGCCATCAATAAGCATCGCGATGTTTGGGTAGCAAGCGCGCTCGCGGTCGTCGCGCTGCTTCTTTTCTATTTTTCGATCAAGGCAACACAGCAGCACTTCGATTATACTTCGCGAATCGCTTCGGCCCTTTTGCAAGGCGATCTCGGCCTTCGCCAACCGGCGCCGTCCTGGCTCAACGAAATGGTTCCAGCCAACGGCAGATATTACTCTGTATTTCCGTTAGGCGCGGTTCTAAGCATGGTGCCGGTCGCGGTCTTACAAAAAACAAAACTGATCCACGATTTTCCGGGACGCGCTCTGGCCGCATTGATCGCAGCCCTCTCCGTTTGGTTTTTGTTTCGTTTGTCGGTGATTGGAACGCAATCGCTGCCAAAACGAATTTTACTTTCGCTGGTTCTGATTTTTGGGACGTGGACCTGGTGCAATCTCGGCTTCGGCGGCGCCTGGCAAATTGCGCTTGGCCTCGCCCTCCTCGGCCAGATAGCGGCTTTGTATTTTGTTCTCGTTGAATTTCGGCCGCTTCTGGCGGGAGCATTTTTTGCTCTCGCGCTCGGCAATCGCACCGAACTGGCGCTTTGCCTCCCGATCTTTATTTATTTTTTGATCAGGCGAGTCGCTCCCGACGCCAAAGATTGGAAAGCACTCGTGCAACAGTCGCGCGAGAAATCGCGAGTGTTCATCTGCTTTTTGATTGTTCCCGCCGCTCTCGGTCTGTTCACCGCCCTTTACAATTACCCCCGCTTCCACTCGATCTTCGATTTTGGCTACGCGCACATCCCCAACGTTTTGCAGGAGCCCTGGTACCAGCATGGACTTTTCTCGCTTCGCGCTATCCCCTGGAACGTTCACAAAATGTTGTTCGAAGGTTTTCGAGATGCGCCCAATTTTCCGTTCCTGAGTTTTTATCCGTTCGGTTGTTCTATTTTTCTGGTCAGTCCGTTTCTGTTTTTGATTTTTCGCGAGGGCGGACCCCACAAAGTCACTCCGTGGATTGCGATTGGTTTACTGACACTTGCCCTCTGGGCTCACGGCAACCCGGGCGGCTGGCAGTTCTCCTATCGCTACGCCATGGTGCTGCTGCCGTGGATGTTTCTTTTGTTGCTTGGCAATGGTCCCGCGAAGCTTTCCGTGATCGAAGTATCGCTCTTTGTTGTTTCAGTAACCATCAACGCGGTCGCCACCTATCAATTTCTGTGGACGAACCAAATCCACCTTTGAG
>QHOI01000016.1 GCA_003218705.1 Verrucomicrobiota bacterium
GTATTTGTTCTTATTCCCATCGCCCTGATTGCATTCGTGTCGGGTCAGCTTCTTCTCAAACGCGCCATGGAATCCTCGCGCGTCAAAGGATTCCGCGACGCCAAGGTCATCACTTTTCTCGGCTGCGGCATTTTTTCGATGACGATTCACTTCTTCGTGACACTTGGTCTGCTCGGACACCTCGATCTTAGCTTCGTTTATCCATTTCAAGGATTGAGCGTTATTATCATCAGTCTCGCCGCTGCGATCGTGTTACGCGAAAAACTGAACCTTCGCCTGACGCTTGGCGCTTTGCTGATCAGCGCGGGGGTCGTGCTTGTTTCAATGAGCTAAGGCTGGCCACAATCGTTCCAGTGTGGCGAAGTTGGCCGTTCGAATTTTATCAGCCGCCGGCAAATCCAGCTTGGGATGGTCCCATTCGGAGGCGAAGCGCTGCTTCCAACGCGCATATTTCGGTTCCGAGTAAGCGCCGCAAATGTCGCCGCCGATGATTCGGCTCTTTTCGCGCAATTTTCCAAGCGCCCATTCCAAATCAGCGACGGTGAATCGTCCGTTCTCCCAATTTGTCACGGCGTCCTCCGGACGAAGACAATCGAGATCGATTGTGACGTAAACTTCGCGACCCGCGATATTCGCTGCGAATGCTTCAAATCTGTCTCGCCAATTCTCGCGCAGGATCGCCCCGCGGCGTTCTCGATCTTTCATCGGACGCTGGTCAGCCCAGGGATGAACTTCAAGCCGGCCTTCTCTTTCGCCGCGCCGATTGGCAAAGATATTGTGCGGCCACCAGCATTCGAAATTTCCACAGCCCCAAATGGCGACGTGCTGAACATTCGCGAGCTCGAGCGCGCGATTGATCCAGCCGCCACAGCCCCACTTTGGCGGACGGATGTCCCAGTCCGGATGATTATCAAATGAAACGAAGATGACCGGTCCGCTCAACCGGCGAAGCCAAAGCGCGCTGAGATAATGGAAGTCGCCCGAGCCGTAGAGAATGAAGGGCATGAGGCGCGACGTGAATTCACTATAGAACTTTTCGACCAATGGCGGTGGCGCGGAGAAACGCAATCGCGTCCCCCAGTTGCGGGCATCGAGCGCCGGCAAGTTTAGCGGTTCATCTCGCCACGCGTCGTCGAGATTAAGATGCAGGGCGTGGCTCAGAAAATTATTTGGGCGGACGCGATTGGAAGCGGTTATCGTTTTGTTTCGCGACCCGAAGATTTTCTGCTGCCTCGGTCAGCGTCGGATCGATTCGCAACGCTTCCTCGTACTGGATAATGGCCTGCGAAGTTTTGCCCTCGTTTAGCAGCAAAGTGCCGAGATTGCTGTGAATATCGGCGCGTTTCGGATCGAGCCGGGCCGCTTCGAGATAATGCGCTTCAGCTTTCTGCGAATCACCCTTGGTCAAAAGGGCCGTTGCCAACTCAGAATGCGCATCGGCCAGATTAGGATCGACTTCCAAGGCGCGCTGATATTGCGCGATCGCCGCATCGAGCTCACCTCGTTTGTCGAGAAAGGCGCCGTAAGTGTAGAAAAGACGCGCGGCTGATTTTTTTGGAGTGAAGCGAATGGCGTTCTCGTATTCAGCGCGAGCTTCGTCCGGCCGGCCGAGGCGCTCGAGAAGATAAGCATAACCGGAACGGACTTCCCCTGAGTTGGGATCGAGCTGGATCGCGCGGTCGTAATATTTTTTGGCTTCATCCAACTTCGACTTCGACATCAGCAGCGACGCCATATTGACATGCACCTTCATGTAGCTCGGATCGATTCGCAGCGCCGTTTGGTATTCCTTCTCCGCTTCGTCGAGCCGGCCGAGTTGTTGTAAGACCGCGCCGTAATTATAATGTGCCCGCGCACTGGCTGGCAGATCAGCGGCCACATGACCGGTGCGATCCGCGGGTGGAGCTGCGAGGTACACTTTACCAAACGACATTGCCGCGAGCGGAATGACAAACGCGACTGCCCACTTGCTTGCGTGCAACGCCCAACCCGGCAAAAAACCGCCCAGGTTCAAATCTGCTGTGCCGCCGGCAAGTCCAAGGGACTGACGCGTCGATTTCTCACGCACCTTCCAGATGAAACCGTCGTAGTAAAAATGCAGCAGCCCTGATGCTGCTACCAGACCCGTGAGCAGACGCGTCAGCGTTTCCATCCCGATAGTCGAATTCAAGTAACCGATCGAACCGTAAGCAAAAACCAATCCGACATAGAGCCCGATCAAGGATCCGCTGCGACGGAAAATAAACCGCATGAACCCGCCGATGGAGCTGTCCTTCTCCACCCGGTTCCGGTTGTAAATCCAAACCAGGGAGAGGTACTGCACATCATGAAAAACTTCGAACAAGGCGATACCGGCGAGAATGTTGGCCACGCCGTTATTGCAGTACCACCAGAACGCAACGCTGGTGACAAAGAGCGCCAGCTTCACCGGATTCTGTCGGGTTCCGGCAACCCACATTCGCACGTAATTCGCCAGCCAAAGAATCGATACCGCCACTGCGGCAAAGAGCAAAGTTTGCTGCAGAGCGTGAATTCCGCCCGGCGTAATAAATGGCAGACCGCATCCGTAAAATCCCTCCAGGGTATCGGTCATCCGGGCCGGTGAAAGAATCACTCCCGCCGCGAACCAGACCCCGCACATGGCGAAATCAAGCCGTCGAGTCGGCGCGGCAAACGACCCGATCTTGGCATCGTAAATCCGGCCAAAGCCATACGTCTGCATCATCCCGTGCCAGATGCCCCAGATAAACACAATCATCACAACCGGATTGGTCTTGATGTCCCAAAAATAAAAACCGACGCAGATGGCGAGCAGAAAAATGGGAGCGATAATGAAGCGCCAGCGAAACCGCTCGAACAATGCGCGGTCGCCATAAGCGCGAATCATTCCGGGCAAGTGGTGGCCCATCGCGCCAAAAGCGGCTGCGGACGCGAGAATGCGGTAACGTGCTGCATGGCGCTGCGGAGGCTCTATTTTCCTCAGATCGTCGGGAAAATCAATCCCGGGCTACGCCCGACAGCCTCGGAAGATCGGTATCTTCCATGCGCGCGTTTTCCCGGGTTGACGCGAAAATACAGTGACGCTGTGAACCACACTCAAACAGAAGAGCTGAAAGAGCACGAGAAGGAGCGCGACTTCTTTTGTGTTGTCAGTGACGCCTTTCGTGTTTTCGCCCGTCGCTCCTCCGTGATGCTCGGAAGCGCCTGGGCTTTTGCGGGCGCGATGCTCGTAATTCTCGTTTGGATCCTGACCGGTCCGACATTCCATTTTTCCGATACATGGCAACTGATCATCAATACCGGGACGACCATCGTTACTTTCCTGATGGTGTTTCTGATTCAAAACACCCAGAACCGCGACGCCAAAGCCATGCAGCTAAAGCTCGACGAAATTATTCGCGCACTGAAGAAGGCGCGAAATGAGCTGGTGGATCTGGAAGATCTTTCCGATGAAGAATTGAAGAAACTAGAAGAGCAATTCAAAGAGCTCCGGCAAAAAGCCGAGCGTGACGGAACTCAACCGTCCCGTCATGCTGAGCCGACCGGATTGCGCTGAGCTTCTGCGTTAATCGTCTGCTTTTCGCGCCATGCCCGTTCGCAGGAAAACTTTGCCGCTCGGGCAAAGGCGAAACACTTCGCAGTTCGCGCAATCTGGTTTGCGCGCGTAACAGCGGCGACGCCCGTGCCAAATCAGCCAGTGACTCCAATTCGTCCAATGCTCTTTCGGCACCAGCTTCATCAAATCGCGCTCGATTTTCTCGGGATCTTTGTGCTTCGTTAGGCCGAGTCGTTGCGACAAACGGATCACATGCGTGTCGACCACGATCCCTTCGTTTTTGCCGAAGGCGTTTCCCAAAACAACGTTGGCCGTTTTGCGCCCGACGCCGGGTAGTTCGCGCAGGCCGTCCATCGAGTCAGGAACTCTTCCGCCAAATTTGATGGCGATGGCCGATGTGGCCGCGCGAATGCTTTTGGTTTTGTTGCGATAAAATCCGGTCGACTTGATCGCCTTCTCCAGCTCAATTTGCGGCGCGTTCGCATAATCTTTCGCGGTGCGATATTTCTTGAACAGCACCGGCGTGACCATGTTCACGCGCTTATCAGTGCATTGCGCCGAGAGAATCGTCGCGATCAGAAGCTCGAGCGGATTTTTGAAATTCAGCTCGGTGTGCGCGTCAGGATAAATCTTCGGCCACGCTTTCAGTAACTGCGCCACGCGCTCGCGAATTGTCACGAGTCAGATCTTGCACGCTTCGTGCAAGATCGACAACTAGCCTTGCTCCGCGTAGCGGTCGAGTTTCTGCGCGAGCTCCGGCGGAACGTGGGCGACGATCAGAGCACCTTCGCCTTCGTAATGCAGCTCGAGCACGTGACCGACGCGATGAATCTCAGCGATCAGCGCCGATTCGCTCGCGGGAATCCTGAAACGCGACCGCAATCGCCACGCGCTCAGCGCATCCTGCAACGCCTGCACCAGATTGTTCACGCCTTCGCCAGTCCGTGCCGAGATTGCTACACTTCCCGGAAATCGTTTGGTGTAAGCCTCGGCCAGTTCGCGATTCGCCAGGTTGTCGATCTTGTTGAAAACGATCACCGTCTGCTTTCCGAACGCGTTGAGTTCCTTGATCACGCCCTCGACTGCTTCCATCTGATCGTCCACGCGAGGATGACTCAAATCGACAATATGAATCAGCAAATCGGCTTCGCCCACTTCTTCGAGCGTTGCCTTGAACGATTCGATCAATGTGTGCGGCAACTTTCGCAAGAACCCGACCGTGTCGGTGAGCAGGAAGCGTTGTTTGTTAGGCAAAACGAAACTGCGCGTTGTCGGATCGAGGGTGGCAAAAAGTCTGTTCTCGGCCACGACATCCGCGCCGGTAAGCAAATTCAACAGCGTGGATTTGCCGGCGTTGGTGTAACCGACCACAGCCGCGACCGGCCATTGATGACGCTTACGACCTTGGCGTTGAACCGCACGCGTTTTTCGAACCGCTTCCAGCTCGCGTTCAAGTCGCGCAATCCGTTCTTGCACGCGACGACGGTCGACTTCCAATTGCGTTTCACCCGGGCCCCGCGTGCCGATGCCGCCGGTCTGGCGCGACAAGTGATCCCACATCCGCGTCAATCGCGGCAGCAAGTATTGCAATTGGGCCAGCTCGATTTGTAAACGGCCTTCGCGACTGCGCGCGCGCTGCGCGAAAATATCGAGAATGAGCTGGGTGCGATCGAGCACTTTCCGCGCGAGTAAGTTTTCCAAATTGCGGCCCTGCGCGGGCGAAAGTTCGTCGTCGAAAATTACCGACGTGACTTCTCGATCTTGGAGCGAGTGCTTGATCGCTTCCGCTTTACCTTTGCCGATGTAATACGGCGCGGTCGGTTTCTGCAGCTTTTGGGTTACGGTATCAACGACTTCAGCGCCGGCGGAATTAGCCAGCTCGGCCAATTCTTCGAGCGAATCCTGCAGGTCCCATTTCGAGACGCCTTGTTTCTCGAGACCGATTAAGAGGGCGCGCTCGTGAGTTTTTTTCGGACGTGTTTCAATCATTCCCTTGCGCTACCCCGAAAGACCCCGCGAGTTGCGAAATCTCTTTCACAGCTTCGTTCTGACTTAGAAGCGATAAATTCAGCGGTTGAAAATTAGTTTGCCGCCGAAACCAGGTCAACTGCCTTTTAGCGTAACGGCGCGTCGCTTGTTGAATTGCGGCCACGCATTGCAAGATCGATCCCGCGGCCGCGGGACCATCGAGCAGCTCACGAATCTCGCGTAGCCCAATCATTTTAGATGCGGTTTCGCTCATCGCGCTGGCGTTGCGCGCTTCTTCGATAACGCCATTCTCAAACATCGCTTCCACCCGGCGATTAATTCGATCATAAAGCTCATCGCGTTCGCGAAAAACAAAGACGCCGCTGCTTGGAACGTCGCGTGTCCATTCGGTTCGGTGGCTCCAAGGTTTTTGCCTGCTAAGCAAATGAATTTCGATCGCGCGGACCAACCGCCGGCGATTTTTTAGATCGACCTTGCTTGCGGCTTCTGGATCCAGCCCCAGCAATTTGTTCTGCAAATCATGCAGACTTAGTTCGTTGAGTCGCGCACGTAGAGCGGGATCTGCCGCCGGCCCGCTCGATAACCCATGCGTCAACGCTTTGATGTAAAGTCCGCTGCCCCCAACCACAATTGCCAGTTTGCCCCGCGAATGAATTTCCGAGATCGCCACTAAAGCGCGCTCACGAAATTTCGCCGCGCTCATCTTGTCCAGGATCGACATCGTCCCGATGAGATGATGCGGGACTTTTGCCAGCGTCCCCGTCTCCGGTTTTGCCGTTAGCAGATCGAGCCCGCGATAAATTTGGAACGCGTCGGCGCTTACGATTTCAGCACCGACTTCGGTCGCAACGTCAGCCGCGATCTCCGATTTGCCGGTTGCGGTCGGGCCGACAACGAAAAAGACGCCGCGCATAAAAAACAAATCGGGAGACGCGCGCCTTTAATCAGCGCCACGTCTCCCGACTAAAATCACTGGCTGCGATTAATCGTGCGAATCGTGCGAGTGTTCGCTCGATTTCGCGCCGCTGACCACGAGCTTGCGGCCGAGGAATTCCTTGTCGTGCAATTCATCCACCGCGCGCTTGGCTTCCTCGATCGTTTGCATCGACACGAACGCGAAACCTTTTGAGCGCTGGTTGTGGCGGTAGCTCACCACTTCGGCGTTTTGGACATGGCCGACGCCGTTGAAGAGCTCAAAGAGATCGCTCTCGGTTGCGTCGAAGGACAAATTGCCAACGTAAAGACGCGGCGAAGTAACTTCGACTGATTCAGGTTTACGCGCTGGCCGCGATTGCTCCTGCGACCGCTGGTGCTGCTGTGGCTGCTGACCGTTGCGCGATGATTGTGCCGCTGGTTTTCGTGTGTCGTCGCCGTTTCCAAAAAATGCGACGATTCGTTGCCAGAATGTTTTTTGCTTCGGTGCAGGCGCGCGTTGCTCTTGGAAACGCCCGCGGCCGCCCCTTCGTCGAGACCGACCACGCCCGTGGCGCTGGCGTCTCCCCTGTTGATAAGAGTTCATGATGATCCTTAGTATTGACCCAATTATTTAATGGGCGGAGCGCATCCAACGATGCACGGTCCACGACGCGCGAACCCCGAGAGGTTTCGCCTAACAAACTGCAAATCCCGCCAGTGCGGGACGACGCCGCTGGAAACTCCGCCTCGTCATGCCGGAAATAGAATCGTCTCAGGATGCAACCCGCTGTGGTCAGCCAATCAAATCGCGAAGATGAGAAACCTCGCTTCATACTTTTAGCCTCGCTTGAAAACGGATGCTCGGAGGATCGAATCAGATTCCCGACATCTACGGGCCGATTATCGCCTGCCGGACTCGCGATTGCAAGTGGAACAAAAAGACGACCCTAGCGGCCCGTCCAGGCGTCGCGAATGGAGTAAGCGCGCGACTTTAGGTATTCGCGCGCGCGTTCACCGCGAATTCGCTTGATGAAGTGTCGTAACGCGCGCGCACTCAACCGCGGCTGGTATCCAAACTCCGGCATCAGATCGCGGCAATGCCACTCCACCCAGCCAATTTCATCTTCGGACAACTCCCGCTCCCAGCGCGACGCCGGTTCAGCGCTCACTTTAGAAAACGCTATCCGCGCCGCCGAATTCCCGCCCCACGGTTGACCAATCTTTGTGGGCGTCAAAACCTCGGGATAGAACTGGATTTCGAGATAGTCACACACACGTTTCATCACGGTCGAAACGTCGCTCACGAGCTGTTCGAACGGCATGAATAATCCAGGGACGTCCCCGCTTCGGACGCGTCCGGCTAACTTCGCGGCCACGCGCCAGTGCGCGATTACGTAATAAACCGAAAAGCGTTTCGTCTTTCGCGTTTGTTCCAACGCGATTTGGGTCGACAGGATCGCGCGCGGATCGCGCAGCGTGACGAGAAGTTTTGCATGCGGAAATCGCCCGAAGATTTCATCGACATGGTTTCGGTTCGCTGGCGTCTTCTCGATCCAACGTTTGACGCGATCGATTGGCAGGCCGATTGCCGCCGCGTACGATTCCGCCATTAGCGCGAGCAAATCGCGGTTCGCATTTGCCGGATCAAAAGCAGTGCGCTCGAATGTCTCGAGAAATTTCCGCTGCGGAAAGCTTTTGTATTCGTGCTCGCCCCATTTCGGTTCGCCGCTAAATAGAACGCGTGAAAAAGATTCCTTCGTTAAATAATCAAACTGGGTCCGCCGGTCAGCGCGGCGATATTTCCTTAGAACGGTCGGAAAATAGGCCGTTTCCTGCGGCAAAACGAGGAGCTCCGGATGACCATCGAGCAACGTCGCTACTAACGTCGTCCCCGATTTCGCCTGACCGGCGATGAAACAGGCACGCTGATCAAACGGAAGTGCAGACATCTACAAGGTCGCCATCGTTATTTCGCACCGCGCGATTTCAGAAACCAATCAACAAACCGGGGCAGGCCGTCTTCGAATTTCGTTTTCGGATTGTAACCAAGAAGTTTTCGCGCTTTGGAAATATCAGCGCAGGTCAGTGGCATGTCACCTGGTTGCTCCGGCAGTCGATTGATCTTCGCTTTTTTGCCAAGCGCGGTCTCGATCGCCGCGATTAAATCCTTCAATTGAATCGTTTGGCTCTCGCCGAGATTAAAAACATCGAACATCGGGCCTTCGTATTTCAGCGCGACCATCGTTCCTTGAATGATGTCGTCGATGTAAGTGTAATCCCGGCGGGTGGTGCCGTCGCCAAATTGGTCGATCGGTTCACCGGCGTGAATTTTGCGCGTGAACTGATGGATCGCGAGGTCGGGACGTTGCCGCGCGCCGTAAACGGTGAAGTAGCGGAGCGCCACGATCCGCAGTTTATAGAGGTGCGAATAAGTCGAGCAGAGAAACTCGCCGCCAATTTTCGTCGCTGCGTATGGGCTCAACGTTTGCGTGAGATGTTC
>QHOI01000045.1 GCA_003218705.1 Verrucomicrobiota bacterium
TCGGCGTTGGTGTAGCCGACGACTTGAAAGCCGTATACGTATAATTGTTCGTCGTCCACGAGCCGTTAACCTGTGAGCCTAGCGTGACATAAATCGTGCGCCCATCAGTAGGGATGTTGTTCACGGTTTTCGAATGCACCGTTACTTGGCCGGAGTTATAAATATCGGTGCCATGTAGCGAACTGCCCACTACCAGCACATAGGCGGTCGCGCTACCGGCGCTCCACGTAAAAGTCACAGTGGAAGAAGTAAAGGTCGATCCCTGCGGTGGGCTCAACATCACCGCAGCACCGATAATGGGTGTGGGTGTAGGTGTGGGTGTGACAGTTGGCGTCGGGGTTCCTGTCGGTTTGGGTGTTGGAGTAGCAGTAGGTGTCGGAGTTGGCGAACTACTTGCGAAGTCGTAGCCGATTACATCCATCACACGAAGGTCCACGGGTGTCAGGTCGTTCTTCACGCTGGAACTGGCGAAAGCGTTGAAACAGTCGTTCGTGCCGCTGGCCCAGTCTTGCGGGTCACTGCCATTCCCGTTCGGGAAATTAAACGCCTTGAGAAGTGTTGTCCCGTTATCAATGGAGAAAAATCTGCTGGGACCATTGTTCAAACCTCGCGCGCCCACGCCAGTATAGTGGAACAAATCCATCAGCATATAGTCTGGGCTTCCGCTGAGGTTTTCCCCCATCAGTGGAATGCGGCCCATGATTTCTGAGAATTCATGCATCGCCACGCCGATGAAGTCGATTTTCCCGGAGACGGCGCGGTTGGCCGGATCATAGGTGTAGCTGAATCCGCCGCCGAAGGTGAAGGTTCCATCAATTGTAAAGTCGTCGGCACGGAGCCGCAGCGCCTTTGCCTCTGCCCTGGTCACGAGATACATGTGCGCTGAGCCGATCGGATCCGTCGATGGTAAAGAGCCGCCCGCGGAAAGAACCGTCGCGTCATCCGCTGTAGTTGAGTCGGTGGACACCGCGCCTCGAAGCGCAGCATAACTGGAAACGGACACCAAGGAGGTGTTGCTGCTGCCGAGCGTCATCCTTCCCGACACGGCCGTTACCTTGATGTTGACGTTGACGCTGTCAGTAAAATTGTCGGTGAACTGCGAAGCTGCATAAGAGGCGGCAGCTTTCATGTTGACGATGTCTGCTGCGCTCAAACCGGCGGTTGTGAAGGTTGAGTCTGGATCGTATGTCAGATTGATCGTCAATGCGACGGCTGGTCCGCTCACCGCGATAGCCAGTGCAACGATCACAGACCGCATTGTTCGCGCTGGACCTCTATCCGCGAAAATCAGCTCTGACATCTGGCGGCGGAGTTCTTTCATTATTTTACGGCGGCGAAGATTAAGAATTTCAAGTGGCTATTTGTGAATTCGGCTTACTACGGCTTGATTTGAGAGGTCACTGAAAGCTTTGCCGGTGCAATCGACTTCACGTCGGCGCGCGATGCCAGGGCTTCCAGCTGCGATAGCGGAACCATGGCGCGGAATGTCGTGGCTGTTGGTGAGCCCTTAACTACTATTCCTCTCGAAAGTGCGACCTGGTCCAACAGTCCTTTCGATACCGACGCGTCTATATCGACGAGCACGCGATCGCCATCTTTAATCGGAATGTCCGGCTCAAGCGACGTCGGCTTGTCGAACGGGGGTTGTGCCCGACTTTTCTTTAAGGCCAGCACGATTTGACCGTCGAGTTTCCCTGCGGCGGCCACCGGTATGAATTGATCGCCTGTTGTCCAGAGCAGCACAAGATCGTTGCCGTTGCCGCCGTGGTAATTGGCGACGAAATAGTGAGTCAGCCCTCCGTAAGTCAGCGCGATCGTTTGTCCCTGGGCCAAATTGCTGAAGGTTCCTCGAATGATCCCAGGTCCCGTGTTTTGCACGACCATCAGCTGCGTGCCCGGTGCCGGCGCAAAGTTCAGCGTGATGTTCACCTTTTTTCCCATCGCGGTGAAGCCGTTGGAGCTCACGGGCACTTCTGCGCCGGTTATGTAGGTAACGTTGATGTCGCCTGCGAACAGATGAGGCGTCGAGAGAGCGAGCATCGCGACCGCGGCGACGACACGACCAAGAAGTTGAAAGTGCGGGAAGCCCTTAAGCTTTGGTTTCATGTCTTATGTTCGTGTGTCTTGGGTTCGCTCTCCACCAATTCGTGGTTCGCCTTCCTTGCGCCTGCAATGCGCGAGCGTGGGATTAACAGCAGCACGAAGCCTGCCGAAAATTTAGGTTAGAAAGAGATCATCGAATAGTTTACGCGTAGGTCAAATTCTTAGACGATGATCGTTACAGAATTTCGGCCATAAGCGATTGACATCGCTGCAACGAGAATTGCGAGCTCTCGCGAAGGTCGCTGCTTGCCGACCAGTAACGGGCAGTTATTCTAAACGCACCTTTTTTATGGCGCGTTCGTCTAGTGGTTAGGACACGGCCCTCTCAAGGCCGGTGCACGGGTTCGACTCCCGTACGCGCTGCCAATTGCGTCTTTTGGCAACGATCTCGCCTAATGAAGGTGCGATTCAGCTTGCTAAAAACTATCAAAAATACTACCAGCCCGGCCGCTAAAGGTTCCTAGTTTCCAAAATTCCAAAAAAATGAGGGCACATTCACGTCTCTGGTTGTTTTGCGCAGCAGTCATCATTTCGATCGCTTCTTACACTTTTGCCGGCAAGTCGACGACATATTGCCCTCTGCCGGTGGATTATGGTCTCACATCCTCAAGCACGAATTCGCCCGAAAAAACGGGTCCATTAAAGGCCATCTGCCATCACGCTGACAACGCTAAAAGTTTTATTCTCTGCCTCCCGCCGAATGCGTACAGTGCGCACCTCCAGCACGGCGATACCCCTCTTCCTGGCTATAACTGCACCAAGCCAGGAAATCAGGGACCCTGCAGTCAGTAGCTGATTCTTTTTTGCGCCACGCATAGACTAGCGCGCGGCCTCGTCGTGGGGTTAGGATGAGGCCAGATGTCCTGCGCGCGTATTGGTTTGGCCACAATTTTAGCTTTCGTTCTGAGCGGCTGCTGGGAGGGAATGAGCCGCCAGGTAGTTGCGACCATCCTCTCGCTGCGCGGCCAGATTGTTTATAGCTCGAAAGAAGCCGGCAGTTTCGAGCCAATTAGTTCGGAAACAAAGCTCGGCGCGGGCTCTACTCTAAGAACGCCGGCCGATGGCGCGATCAATCTCGCGCTTATTCCAGGCGCGCTGACACAAATCTCGGGCGACTCCGAGCTGAAGATAGAAGAGTTGGAACTCACCAAAGATGGCAACGAGACGGGCGATGCCATTCGTGAGCGCATCGCACGGGTAGGGTTCCGCCGTGGAGGAATGGTCGTCCTGTTCGACGGTTTCGCGCGATTTACCATTCAGACCCCTCAGGCCACGATCACTGTGCTCCCGGGCTGTTTGATTCGACTTGATGTCGATGCTAACCGCACACGTGTGACCTGCGTTCGCGGTAAAATTTATGCCGCGCAAAAGCCAGGGCAGATCAGCGCCGTCGAAGCGGGGTATGTTTGCGAATGGCCATCTGATCATGGCCCTGTGCCAGCGGCTGATGACCCTCAGGGCCAAATTGATACCACCGCGACCCTTCAGTCGGGGCGTGAGCTGGCCGATCTCGAAGCAGCACGGCACGACCATCTGCCGCTCTAATTGTCGGTTCCGGTCGTAAACGGCTTGGGATTTGCTTGTTAGGCTCTCGGCTGCCGAGGAGCGAGTCCAAAGCGGCCAACCTTCCTATGTTCTTCGTAATGGAAAACTCGCGGCGTCGCGTTCTGCTGCCGACTTTAGGCGTACTGTTTCTTCGAGTCGTCAGCGCCGAGCAAATTTCGTCGCCGCCTGCAGATCAAATGGCCCCGCCAATCACGGTGCGAGCGTCGAGCAGCGCCGGCGGAGCCGCCAGTGAATTCCTAACCGCTTTCATTTCGACCGCGGTGCGACTTGACGGACTGAAATTTATTTCGTGTCTGGCGACAGCGGTAAAGCTTCGTCCCGATTTGGCCGGAAAGATCGTTGTCTGCGCGCTGAACATTTCTCGCTTAAACGCTCACCCGCTGGCGGGCCGGTTACCGTTAGGCACTATCGATCAGATCATCAAAGCCGCTGTCGCGGCCTCGCCGGAGGCGGCGTCCGATATCGTAAAGGCGGCAATCCAGTCAGAGCCGTACGCTCGCGCCTCCATCATCGCTGCCGCTCTTGCAGTTGCGCCCGAACAGGAATCCCGAATTCGCAATGTAGTGAATGAAATGACGCCGGTGTCGATCTTGCCGTCATTCGCCACGCTGAATCCCAAGGACCACGCACCGTCCGACAATGTCAACTCTCCCGAGCAACCGCCAGTCGCACAATGAAGGTACGTACTCTTCCAAATTGGCTCAGGGTTGGGTCAGGATAATCGGCAGCAATCGGCACGCATTATGAGCTCCGGTCGCCGCCGATTTTCCATCCCATTCGCTATGTCTGTTTGCAGAACGCGTTTGCAACGCCGATTGCTGTTGGCTGACAGCGTTGCATTTTTGTTCGTTCTCGCTTCGGGCATTCAAGCGCAGGAAACCGTCGGACCGACGACCACTCCGCTACCGAATTATCCGGCCCCGCCTGAGAACATCATGGAAGCAACTTCATCGCCCCTCAATCCAACGCCTGAATCTAATTTGCACCGCGCTGTTGTTCCCGAAAACGAAGTCTCATCCGAACCGCGTCGCTTTCATTACGGATTTCAAGTCACCGCCCGCGGGGTTTACGACGACAACATTAATATCAGCCAAACTAATCGTGTCTCAGATTATTACTTCGCGATTGAGCCGATACTGACTCTTGGTTTAGGCGACATCACCGGACACGAAGATAACTACATTCGGCTGGATTACGCACCCAGCTTGTTTCTTTTTGCCGATCATTCCGAAGACGATGCGGTGCAACAGCTGATTCATTTAGAAGGCCAGCATCAGTTTTCCAAGTTAACCGTGAAGTTCGGCGAAGAGATTGCGATATTGGATGGCACTGACTTGCGCACTCTTGGCGACCTGAGCTCGCCAGGAGGCCAGGCCAATCTGGATGTGAGCGCACGAACGAGATTCCAGACTTACAACACGAGAATCGAAGCGAGCTATGATCTCAGCGGCAAAACGTTTCTGAGCAGTGAAGTTGATTCGTCGATAACAGCATATGATTCGTCAAATCTCTTCAGCTCGGAGGTCGTTTCGGGGAATCTGTTCATGAACTACCGCTACAGCGACAAGCTTGCGGTTGGCATCGGTGGAACAGGCGGATATGACCGTGTCGATGGTTCGAACCCGGATCAGACTTTTGAGCAAGCGAATGCGCGCATCGGCTACCAGGCGACCGGCAAGATTAGCCTGAATGTTTCAGGCGGGATTGAGTTCCGGCAGTTCGAGACCAATTCGCGTGGTGAATACATTTCACCGGTCTTTGAAGTTAACGCGAGTTATCAGCCGTTTGATGGCACGACGGTGGCGCTGAGCGGCAGCCGCCGCACGTATAACTCGGCTGTGCTGGCAGGACAGGATTTTGCCGGAACTATGATCACCGTCGACCTGCGCCAGCGGCTGCTGCAAAGATTTTATTTCGCCGTATCCGGTGGATACCAGAATTCCGACTACTTCAGCACAGTGAACGGAGTCGTAGCAAACCGCCGGGACAACTATTATTTCGCCGAGCCTTCACTCGAATTTTCCATTACTAGATTTTGGACAGTCGGGGGATATTATCTGCGCCGTCAAAATAATACTTCGCTGCAGTCATTTAGCTTTTATGACAACCAGTTCGGTTTTCGGACGACGCTTAAATTCTAAGGGAACTGATTCATTATATATAAAGTGCAATCCGCCAAATTATCTTTCCTAGCCATTCTATCGTTGTCCTTCACAGGCGTGGCCCAAACCGAGTCCCCCACAGGAACTTTTCGACCTCTGATGAGCGCCTCGCCCGCGGCACAGTCGACCACTGCAGCTGTGGTTGGTGCAATGAGCGCGCCGAGCGGTTACACTTTGAGCGCAAACGACCAAGTGGCGATCGAAGTCTTTGGCGAGGAGGATCTCCGCACCAATGGCCGATTAAATGGTGAGGGCAACTTAAGTTTGCCGCTACTGGGTTCGGTCCATTTGGGTGGACTTACGCTGGCACAAGCCGCCTCCAGGATCACCGAGCTCTACGGACGCGATTATCTGGTCAACCCGAAGGTCAATATCACGCTCGTTGGCTATGCCAAGCGGCGCTTTACCATTCTCGGACAGATAAACCGGCCGGGTAGCTACGAAATGCCGGAAGGCAGTCCGGACGGGATTGACCTTTTGGAAGCGATTGCGATGGCGGGAGGCTACACTCGCATCGCTGCGCCTGAAAGAATTAGTGTTCGCCGCCGGGGTGCAACCGGGGAGGACGAAATTTTAAGGGTGGACGCGAAACGTCTCGCGCGTCGTGGCGGTGAAAGTTTTCAAGTGCGACCCGGTGATACTGTCACTGTAGCGGAGAGCCTTTTTTGATGCAGGCGCGCCGCTTGCTTCCCGAAGTCGTTGCCGCGATATAGAATTTTCAATCCTGGTGCCATGACAAACCCGCCCCTTTATTCGGTTTCGCCGATGCCAGCGCCAGCTCCGGTCCCAGTGCCGCCGCCGCTCACGATGAATGTCGATCCTTTCGAGCAAAAGCGCGGCTTGGATTTTCTTCGTCTGTGGCATGCGGTCGTCGAACGAATCTGGATTGTTGTGCTTTGTATTGTTGCGGGATTGTTTCTTGCGCTCGGCTATCTCGCTCGCACTCCCAAACTTTACCAGGGACACACTGTCCTCGAGGTCCAATTTCAGGAGCCAACTCTCGTCTCCTCTGAAGAACCGGCAACGCGCATGCGCTCGATGTTTCTCGCCAGCCAGGAAGCATTGCGAACGATCGAGCAAAACCTCGTCAATCGGACGCTGCTTGCCCGGGTTGTGCGTGCCGAAGGACTGGCAGACGACGGTGGGAGCGCGCTCTTGGGACGAAGCGTGACTCCCGATTCGAGCAAAGCGACGGCGCGTCCGGCTGCATCGCCGGCCGATAAGGTCGAGGAAGCGGCAGGCGTAGCCGCTAATTTTACTCCGCTCGAGGAAGCGCTCGGCGGAGCCATGACCGGAATGGTTAAACCAGTTATCCGGCGCGGGACACGCTTGATCGATCTTTATGTGACGAATCGCGATCCAGTAATGGCACAAAGACTGGCCGAAGCGGTCGGGCGCGAATACATCCGCTACTGTATTGCTCAGCGTGCAGCTTACAGCCAAAGCGCGCTCCGCTATCTCTTGGAAGAAGAAGAACGGCTGAAAGCAAACTTGCAACAAAGCGAAGCGGCCGTTGCCGAGTACAAAGAGAAAACGCCGGATGCTTTGCAACTCGGCGGAGGAGCGGCGGCTACTGGTAGTCAAAGCGGCGCCGGCAGCTCGGGGGGTCGCGGCGGATTGGTCGAAGACAAGCTTCAGGAACTGACGAGCAAACTTACCGCCGCCAAGGCCGATCGCATTCGCATTCAAAATGAATTGAAACAAATTGACGGCATTGGCGATAACGTGGACGCGCTCTTAGCCATTCCGAGTATTGCCGCAGCGCAAACGGTCAACGATCGCAGACGCGATGTGTCCCAATTGGAATCGAATGTCGGCGCGCTCGCGCAACGCTACAAAGACAAACATCCGAAAATGGTTTCCGCGCGCGCGGCGCTGAAAGAGGCAAGAGATGCTCTCCGCCGCGCTGTTTTGGATCAACCGAATGTTCTACAAAACATGCTCGAGCAGGCGAAGGCGACCGAAAGCAGTTTGCAAACAGCCACTCAAGAACAGGAAAAAGCTGCGCTCGCTCTGAACAAAGCAGCAATCGGCTACCAACAGCTTGCCCGTCAGGCGGAGACCGATCGGGCGCTCTACGAGAGCGTGCTTCGGCAAATCAAACAGACCGATGTCAGTAAGGATGTGAAGATGACAGCGGTCAATGTCGTCGAGCATTCACCTCTGATGCGCTCGCCGGTAAGTCCAAGCACTTCAAAAACGCTAGCGATGGGTTTACTGGGCGGATTGGTCGCAGGCCTCGCATTTATTTTTGGCGCGGACGCGATCGATCGTTCAATTAAAACAGTCGATCAAGCCGAGTCGACATTTGGTTTGCCAGTTCTGGCTGCGGTGCCGGACACGAAAGAGGACACCAAAGTAAGCCGATCCAGGGGGAAAAGCGACGGGGCTTATGCTTATCGAGTTATTTCTGAAATGCCAGAGGGGCCAGCCGCCGAGGCGTTTCGAAACTTGCGGGCGGCACTGTCGCTCCTTGGCCCGGAGAGCGAGCGCAAAATTTCTCTTTTTACCAGCGCTCTGCCGGGCGAAGGGAAGAGTTTTACCAGTACGAACTATGCTGTCGCCCTTGCTCAGCAAGGATATCGGGTGTTGCTGATCGATGGGGATCTGCGGCGCCCCAGTTTGCACAAGATTTTCGGTCCCAAGGGCAAACACAAACCGAGTCCCAATTACGTCGAGCCGCCCGGGTTGGTGGAGTGCCTCGTCGGCAACGCCAAAATTGAATCAGCCGCTCGCCCGATTTCCGCCGAGGAAATCGACGTTGTGGGCGACGCAATCGCTCTGCGCGGCAAAATCCACACTGCCACCGGGGGCCAGTTGTTCGTTCTCGCCGGTGGCCGGCGAGCCCCAAATCCAGCCGAAATCCTTAGCGGATCCGCCTTTGCCAGGATCATTTCTGACGCCGCAAAACAGTTCGACCGTGTCGTCCTCGACAGCGCGCCCGTCCTGGCGGTCAGCGACACGCTACTTATCGCGCCGTACGTCCAAACTATCTGTGTGATTATTCGGGCGCGTAAAACACCGCGCCCGGCTGTGCATCGCGCCATATCCCTGATTGTCGGTGCCGGCACCCGTCCCGCCGGTCTCGTTCTCAACCGTCTGCCTCGCAGTCGTGGTGCCGGTTATTATTACTACTATGCTTCCCCGGGTTATGGTGCTGGAGAAGGCTCCTACTCGAGTAGTTACGGTGACGCGGAGCAAAAAAAAGCGAAAGCCTGACTAGCGATCTCTACCTTACTTTCTACTTTCTACTTTGTTCTTTCCATATCGCACTTCCCCAGCAAAGCCCTAGATAAGTTGCGACATAAAGCTGAATTGAAGCAATCTGAAGCGGAAAATCGACAGCCGCATGCAACGCAACGCCCGCAAGTGCGATAACAGCTAGCGGGAGAATCAACCGACGCCGCCAGCTCCACTCTTGGGTAAGTTCTGAAACGCTGCCTCCGGCTCGAGAGCCTCTTCGAAATCTGTCCTGTCTTCGCAGATTTCGAACTGCAGTCATGATTCCGCCCAAAAATAGCAGTGCCCACAACGCGCTGCCCAGCCATCCCCACTCCATCGCCGTTTGCAAATAGTCCTCGTGCAAAAATCTCCACGTTCCGGGCGCCAGATTGTTGGCGGCCTGGTTATAAGCCGGAAAGACGACTCGAAACGTGCCCGGTCCGAACCCGAAAAGGCCTGTGTCGCGCAGGGCACTCATTGCCACGCGAGAAGACGACCATCGCGAATCAGTGGAGACCTGCTCGCCGAGTGTTTCCCAGCGGCGAATGGGTTCATCCAAGTGCGCTGCCCGTCCCACCGCAAAAATCACCAGAAAAATGGCGGCAGCTCCTCCCAAAGCGATGTTCTTTTTCGATCGCGAAAGGCCTCTAAAAATTCGCGGGCCAAGCTGCCATAACAGCGCGAGCAGAATCAACCCCGCGATCAATTGCGCCCCGCGGGAAGTGTTTGCTGCGATCGCCATCAGGTTTAGAAGAAAGGCCACGAGGCAAATCGACCGCACGGCCTGGTTCGACTCAATGCCGAACACGCGAACGGCGAGCCCCGCACTTAATGGTAAGGCCAGATTTAAAAACGATCCGGCGTTAGCGTGATAATAGTAAGTCGCGAAGAAAGTACTTCCGTAACCAGAAATTGGCGTCTGCCACAATATTGCCTCGGCTCCGGTAGCCTTTTGCAATAGTCCAAGCAGTGAAATCGACGCGCCGGCGAGAACGATTGCCCACCAAAGTTGAAGCAACGCTTTATCGTCTCGCGAAAGATCGACAACGAACAACATCGCCGTCAACAACAGCAGAGCACGAATCATCCAAGCGGCGCTGATCGCATAATCGAGAGAACCCGGCGCTCCCGGCGCTACATTTTTGATCAGGGCAAAAGTGCCAAACTCGGCGTCGTAAATAGATCGCGCATTGATCGTCATCCAGGCGCCGAACAACAGAAGAACCAGGGCGAGCAAAACCGGGAGTTTTGGAAGTTTTGGCCAGCGCCGGTTAATCAATAACTCAACGATCCATAACACCACCGCAAGGCCTAGAAGCCAGTTGATTACCAGAATACTGGTTGCAGTCGTTCCGCCGTAGAACCACGGCGCGCATACCAACGCCGCGAAAAAGATATAGCGCGCTGTTATGCGAAGGAGATCAGAGGTCACAGGTCAGAGATCAGCAGTTATCAGTTAATCGCCGACTCAACCAATAACTATTAACAAATAACTGATAACCGGCCGAGCGTTGCTACCGCCCTCCTCCAAACAGCATCGTATGCACTGTCTTCAGCACGATCATTGCGTCCAGCTTCAATGAGTAATGTCTTATGTAATAGAGATCGTACTGAAGCTTGTTAATCGCGTCCGCTTCGCTGTCGCCGTAGGGATAGTTGACCTGTGCCCAGCCGGTGATTCCTGGCTTTACCAGATGGCGAAAATGATAGAACGGGATCTTCTTTTCGTAGCGCTCCACACATTTTTCCCACTCCGCGCGCGGGCCGATTAAACTCATGTCGCCTTTCAGCACATTCCACAACTGCGGTAACTCATCAAGCCGCAATTTCCGTAGCCACTTCCCAACTCCCGTTATGCGCGAATCGTTTTCGCGGGTGTAAATGTCTCCGTTGTCCGCGTCGACCGGCGCTGTCATCGTGCGAAATTTGTAAGCGATGAACCGTTGGCCCTCACGACCAACCCGGAGTTGCCCGAAAATCGCCGACCCGGGACTCGTTAGGCGAATCAACGCCCAGGTCATCACCATTAACGGACAACTAATAACTAACAACACGCCGGAGGCGATGACGTCAAACAAGCGCTTCAAATAATGGTAGGGCGAAATCCGGGCGAGCTGGAAACCCATTTGCAAAGGCCAGAATGGATCGATCGTGTGCATCGGAACGTGGCGCCAGTGCGCTTCATAAAACGATTCCAGCGTATACACGCGCGTCTGTTGAAATTGCGTCCGGACCAATCGCTCGATTAAGTCCTGTCCGAGCCGATCTACACTTTCCGTCAGGATCACACCAGTGTATCGTCGATCCGGATCTGCCAGTTTCGCCGCAATGCCGCCATGGATGGTCGGCGAACCTTCACCCGCGATTGTCGATCCAACTCGCGCCGTATCGTTATCGACAAACTCCAATTGCTGCGGATTCGGCGACACGCGGTAGGCTTCATAGAATCTCGTTGCCAATTCACCACTGCCAATAACCAAAAAGGTGCGTTGCGCGGTGGACGTAGCCAGGTGCCGTCGCGTAAATCGCCGGTAAACGAGTGACAACGGCAGGAACGCAACAAAGCTGACGAGAAGCACGCCGCGGCTCGGCTTCATACTCGCGTCGTAAGCCGCCGCGGAATAGATAATGAGCGAGCTGATTGCGGCAGCGGCTGTGACCGCGAGAATATGTTCCGCGGTGTAGGTCAGGCTGCGCGTCTCTATGTTCCGATTATATCCGCCGATGATATAGAGCGATTGCAGAATGACCGCCACGACAATGCAATCGACCAGAACGAACTCCAACGGAGTCGTGAAGAACTGATCGCGCCGGAGGTAACCTACGATTCCATAAAGGAGGACCCAGCAAACAATGTCGCAGCCGACATAAAACAAAGCGACGATCCAATCGTGCTCCGCAATCTTTGCGAAGAGGCGCTTTCTTTCATGCACAACCTGTGCGGCCACCGCCACCGGTTGTTCCCATGCCGGAGTCTCGACCACTTCTTCGACGAAAACATCTGAGCGAGCTGCCTTCGCTGGTTCTTGAGTCAACATGAACGGCCTGCTTCGGGAAAAATTCCGACGATTCGGAGCCTAAGACGATTCCTAGGTTCTGTCAGTAGTATTCCGCGCGGGTCTCACCTATCTTCCACGCGCTTCATGAAGAATGTCCTCGTAGAATTGGATATACGCCGGTCCAACTTTTTTCCATGAGAACCAGTTTTGGATATCGGCAGCTAAGCGCGTTCGCTGTTCAGCTGTCCACCTTGGCTGGCTGAAAAACTCCGCGAGAGCTTCCGTTAATGGCTCGACGCCGGGCCGAACAATCCAACCTCCGCCCCAACCAGGAAGCTCGCTCCACGGTGTTTGATCGGTCGTTACAACAGGAGTGCCAACTTGCAACGCTTCCAGAATAACCAGACCAAAGTTTTCCGAATGCGACGGCAAGCACATCAGATCGGCTGCTTGCAAGTATGTCCACTTGCGATGATCCCAAACGCCGCCGACCCAGGTTATCGGCAAAACACCTCCAAGCTCTTCCTCAGCCAGCCTTCTTAGATTCTGAACGTAGTTATCGCTGCCGTCGCCCACTACAACCAGTCGCGCACCGGCGCTGGTCGCAATTCCTCGCAATGATGCGAGCCCTTTGATTAGCAGATCGAGCCCCTTTTTTGGATGAATTCTTGAAAGAAACAGAAGAATGAGCTCGGAAGATTTCCAGCCAAGGCTTTGGCGGGCGCCTTCGTAGTCTGGTCCGCGCGCTTCAGGAATGCCAAGAGGTAAGACCGCACAGTTCGACGCGGGAAAGAAGCTCTTCAAATTAACTCCTTCGGTCTCACTGGTTGCGACGAGTCGTGCGGCCCCGGCGAGGTGTCTGCGTTCGATAAGCTGAAAATAGACGCGCTTCTTCCACCATTTATGCCGCCACGCCCACGGCTCCAGCATTCCGTGCGGAGATACAACGTAGGGAATTCTCAATCTGCGACACTTGGCGGAAACTCGTGGAAAGTTCTTTTGCCAAAGTCCATGAAAATGGACCATCTTCTTGTCGCGCGTTTTTCCTAAAACGTCCTCTGGAGGATTGCAGCGGACGGTAACACCTGATTCTTTTAAAAAAGATTCCAGCGACCTGATCGCACGATCCAGTCCGCCTACCCGCTGCGAAGGCGGCGGTTCAAAAAAGAGTAAGTTCACTTCTTCGCCACGTCGGCGTAAACGCGCTCATACGATGCGACCATCTTTCTAAGAGAAAGTTCTTTTTCTGCTAATCTTCTTCCTTGCGCGGCGATCGCTTTCAGCGTCGTCGGATCTTGCAAACTTTTCAAAAGCCTCGGCAAATCATCAACAAAGAGAACATTATTTTCGTCGAGAAGCGGTAGCTCCTGCGCCAAGTCCCGTGTTACGGCGCATGCCAATTTCGCGGCCATGGCCTCGGCTACGGCCAGAGGCAAGCCTTCGTAGCGCGCAACATGGAGAAGAAGATCTCCGGCAAAGAGAAATGAGTTCACTTCCGATTGCCAGCCTACGCGCGAGATTACCGCTGCTAATCCTTCACGTTTCACCCACTCGTCCCAACGCGATACAAAGTTCCCGTCTCCAATCCACACGAATTTGGAAGCTGGTAAATGCTGATGAATTTCGGACGCGATCTTTAAAAAGGCATCTGGTCGTTTTTGTTCCACCAGACGTCCTACGCCGAGAACGAGCATATCAGCGTCTCCGATATTCAGTTCGCGACGCTTCGCCATGCGAATAACATTCACATCATTGAGATCGGGGATTGGGACTCCGTTAAGAATCGCCCGCGTGTTCGTTTTACCGTCCACCAACTTCCGTAGTGCCGCGTCTCTGGTTTCCTGTACGGCGACAAGGATACCGCTGTAACTCTTCAACGCGTTGCGAGCTATCCAATCACGAAGACTAGCCATCCGCGCGCCCAAGTAGCGTGCGGTCTGTGTAAGATGGATCGTACAAACATTTGGGATAGTGCATTGATCAGCGGCGCGGACGAGATCAAGACCATCTTCGAGATTTTGCTTGTTCAAATGAATTACATCGGGTCGGAGCTCTCGCCACTGTTCAGCGATTCGACGTGAAGTTCGCCAGTTAAGAGCGGTTGCGATAGTTCGCGTCCTGTAGTCGTAGACACTGCAGTAATCAGCGCGGATGACTCTGGCGAACCGCGAAACCCTTTGCGCTAATTCGTCCATCCGCTGATGGGCTGGAATCCACATCAGCACTTCGTGTCCACGCTCAGCCAACCCCTCGCCCAGGTAATCCAGGAAAATCTCGCCACCGCCGCGTGAACCGGAACCGCTGCTGACTAGTAAGATTTTCATCTGCGCTCGCCGAGAGTTTGGAAAACACGCGCCCATTTCTCCGCCCCGGCTTCAGGTGACAAGCTTTGTGCTTTTTGCCGGGATATATCGCCCCACGCCCATGCAGCATCCCGATTCGACATCACCAGCGCCATGCATCGCTCTAACTCATCCACGTTCCCGCTGGCGAAGCGCAAGCCGTTCACATTTTCCTCCACCAAGTCCAGACCGGCTCCGACAGCGTCCGAACAAATCACCGGCAACCCCGCACCAAGTGCCTGATTAACAACTACGCCCCAACCATCATACCGGCTCGGCAAAATGAAGACATCCGCCTCTGAAAAATATTGCGGTAAACATTCCGGCGGTTGAAACCCGGCGTAATTAATCCGCGCCAGCGCTGCAGGACTAATCGCGCGAAGAAACTCCGGCAGTTCGGCCTCGCGCCCAACGAGCAACAGGTAAGCGTTGGCGCCTTTGCCGACTAAGCGATCAAATGCCGCCAGCAACAAGTCGACCCCTTTCCGACGGTTCATTTGTCCACAGAACAAGAAATGAATTTCGGAAGTCGGTTTCGGTCGCCTCGGTCGAGCCAGGAAGCCCGAGAGATCACAATGATAGGGAATACAAAAATGTGATATTCCGGGAAAGCGGTGGCGGTAATCGTTCTCCGCCCCGCGCCCGACCCCCACAATACCGGTGGCTTTCGCCAAGGGAGCAGCAAGCTTCTTTTGCGCAAATCGCTTCCACGGATTGGTTTGTTGTCGTAATCGCTCGCCCCAGAAGAGCCAGCGTTGACCGGTCAATCGAAAGCGCATCAGCCACTGTCCTGTTAACGACGTGAAGCTACTGAGAATGACAAAGTCAAACGACGCGACGTCCGGAAGCGCCCAGTTAATGTGCCATCGCGTTCCAAAAACCGGCATCCAAAATCCTGGTAGAACTCTTTCGTAGGTTTCCAGCTGCGTCTTCGGCCACGGCGAATCAGGTGACGCTGCTTCAAGATACCAAACTGAAAGCGCGACTTCCTGGCATTTCGCGAGTTCGCAAAACAGGTCGCGCTGGTAAGGCGACGGAACAATTGTAACAAATAATACTCGCGGGCGGCTCATCTACTGATGCCGCGCAAGCAAAGATCTGTTAACGGTACGCGACCTGCGCAAGAAATGGCCCAAGACTACGGCCGCGATGGTCGGTAGGATAGCAACCGGTAACCAGTACATACTACGCATCGTAATCACGACCGCGAAAAATCCGGAGCCATAGATCAGTATTCCAAAACCTGACTCGGGAGAAAATGCCTTTCGCGTCCACCATTGGGCCAGGATCCCGACTAACACTGAAGCGAGAACAACACCGAATAACCCGCCGGCCACGTAACTTTCACCCACGAAGGTTGCCGCGATTGTTAGTCCTTCCAGGTCTAGAATGTTTTCGATACTTACCTTGCTGCCATCAGGTTTTCCCGGCCAGAGCACGCGCGGAATTGGACGAGCAATTAGCCATAACGGCGAATCCAAGCCGATGTATGGGACTTGACGAGGAAAAATATTCATCAGCGCGCCCACCGTGTAAAGGTTGTAATCGACATACAACGTCATTTCTTCGTCTTCCTCTGATGGAACATCCAAACCTTGCATGTAATTCTTCAAGCCGACGTCCCGGAAGCGAATCTCGTAATAAGTAGCTAGAAACAGGATAGCGAAGACTATTGTAGCGACGACGAGCAATTGCCGGCGCGAAGCTTTGGAAGCATAGATGTAGGCGGCCAAAAATGTAATAAGGTAACTGCCGATAATATTTCGCGTACCAGTACAAAAGCCGTAAAACAAGGTAAAGAGCAACGCGAGCAGCACCAGGAGCAGCGCCGGAGCAGAATAAAATTTCCGCCTTCCAAGGATGATCCCGGCCAAAGGCGGCACCAGATATAGCATCGCGCCGACTTCATAGAGCAGCGCTCGCGCGTCGCCAAATTGCTCGCGCCCCCAGGCCACGGCAAACCGTGGGCCCATGAACTGATCTACCATGGTAACGGGGTTGAAGTTTACCGATAGAAGCATGTTAAAGTAACCAAGAGCGAAACTGATCCAGAAAATCGTCAGCATTGCTTTCGGCGATAAGTCCCCCCTAACAAACTCCCATTTTTTGAAATGTCTGCCGATGCAGTGGCGACCGACTGCTATGCCCGCGAACGCCAATAGACAAATCCGAACGCTGGGCAGCACCGCTTCAGGATACGGCACAAGCTCGTCGAATTTGGACTGCGGAAATAAAAACTCAAAAAAAAGCAAAAAATAGAGCGCAAAAATGGCGATAAGATCGGCCCGGAGCAGGTTTTGAATTCCTTTTTTCGCCTCGAAAACTAAGGAAAGGGCGAGGCTGACACCGCAACCAATCGCGCCATGGCGAGCTACGCCGCTGGCCGTATTCCCGGCAAGGCTAGCAGCGGTAAGAAACAAACCGGCGAGAAGGACAAGCGTCGCGACAGTTGTCGGTTCCGGCGTCGGCATCGACCGACCGGTCGGAAGGACACCGACCCGATTGGCAACCATGGATGGCTGCGTCGCAGCTATTGTTTGCTCCGCGATAAAAACGCCTCCGTTTGTGAATGAGTGGGTTCCTGAAAAAGACAAAGCAAGCTTTCTGCCAGTCTGTTCAAGTTAAAACTCGGCGGTGATTTGGCAACGAACGCCCTTGGCAACGATTTGTTCATTAAGAGCGCGATTACGTCGAGTCAACTTCAAGATCGAATAAATTCGTAAATGATTGAATTGGCAAATAGATGAGAGCTCAACCCAGCCGCGGTCAAGATTGGGCGCAGCAGAAAGAAAAGCTTTGCGCGCACTTTTCGTGGCCGGCTCACCCCGACCCCCGTATACCGTCGTAATTCGAGGTCGTGCCGTTGTCCTAGCTCATACAGTGTTGAAGCGTCATACCAAGCAACATGATCGGCGCTGTCCACATAGGTAAGCCGGTTCCATACATTCTTCCAAATCCGATTTGCGTACCATGGGTTCGGTACAGTCACAACAAGTCGTCCGCCAGGTTTTAGCATTTGCGCGCAATTACCCATGAACGCTCCAGGCAACTCAATGTGCTCAAGCACCTCACCTGCAATGATAACATCAAAAAGCTCCGGCAAAGGCTTGGCCGTAATATCGGCGCAGATGACCTCAAACCCTTTCGTGCGGAGGTGATCGACCTCTGTGGCCAGGATATCGACTCCCAAACAGCGAGAGGCCGAACTGCACAATCGTCGGTGCAGCCAATTAAGACTCTCACAGGCTTGTCGCGTGTGCTCAATAATTCCAACATCAAGTACCGATTTGCCCGCCACTAAATCGCACAAATAACGGCCACGGTCTTCGACGAGCCGGCCCGCTCGCGCATCGCGCAAAACCTTACTGCGCCCCTTCATGAGTTCTGGAGAATTAGGATCGCGCGAGTATTCCTGCCAGCGCTGCATTATGCACACCTTCTCGGAATGGCTTCTTGTCGCCCATCGGCTAGCAGTTCGAAGAGTCGTTCACTAACTTCGTCCAGTGAATGTACCTCAAAATTGCCGGAACCAGCTGCAAGCTGAGCGAGCAACTCCGGATTCGCAACGCATTGCCGTAACACTTCACGAATTGTTTCGCCTGTTAGATTTTCGAGCAGCAGGCCATTTTGACCATCGCGTACTACTTCGCCACAAAAACGCGACGCTACGATCGGCAGCGACCAGGCTTGCGCTTCCAACTGAGTCAAACCAAATCCGTCGGACAACGTCGGAAGTATCAACAGATCCGCCTTTCGGTAGAAGCTGTCTACCTCGCCACGCGAAACTACATCGAACCAGCGAACGCGCGGGTTATTTTCCAAATCCGGTGGAATCGCGACTTGCACCGGACCAACAAATTCAAACTCGATCGGCTCATTTTTAAGTTGGCGAATCGCATCGAACAAACGCGCCACGCCCTTGCGCAGATTAATCTGTCCCAGGAACAGAACGCGAAGCGGGCGTTGTTCGTCAAACCGATCTGGATATTGCCGCTCTCCTCTGACCTCTGATATCTGTCCTCTGTCCTCTATCCCCTGATAGGCGAGAGGAATAACGGATACCTTTTCACCATTAACTCCTGCCTTAAGAAGGCAGCTCCTCGACCATTTGGAATTCACTATAATATGATCGGCCAGACTGCATTCTTCTTGCCAATTGTCCCAGTATTCTGGGGGAGCCGGTCGCCAATCGCCGGCCAGTTCCGGCACCCGCGCCGCTTCATCTGCCACAATCTTCTCCTCCACTGGTCCGGGATCGATCTGTCCGAGCGCAGTTTTCCAGCCGCGTTGTTTCGCGAACCGGAAAATGTCCCGTGCGGCGTAACTGTAAGCAAAAATAATCAGCTCCGTTTTCGGCGTTTCAGCTTTTCGCCCCAAGTAGGCGCACGCCCTTCGTTGGAACCAGCGATTGCGCGAGATTACGCGCTGCCATTCTGAAAGTTTTCTTATTCGAGCCGCTGCTTCAAACGCGATCAAACCGGTATTCCAAGCCTTGGTGGAAGCGGACGCCAGCTCCGGATGAAACCGCTCGCGCAAGCCGGATCCGAGCGCTCTGATTACGCTCCGCGGCTGGACCCACGCATCCGTGATCAGAAGGCGCAGCGCTTCTTGCCGGAAAAGCGCGCGCGGAACTGCGTAATGCTCGCGCGCGCCAAGTTGGCAGCAAATCCAGCTCGATTCATTCATTGGCTAATCGTCGAAACAGCCGGCAGCCGATTGATCACACTCTCCAAAGGAACTGGCCCACGTTTATTAAGCTCGCGGCTTAAGCGGTAAACGCGTCGATCAACAGGTTTGCGTTCGATATCGCCACCGAAACACTCAGCCAAGCCGTTACAGATTCCGGAAA
>QHOI01000017.1 GCA_003218705.1 Verrucomicrobiota bacterium
TAGGCGCGGAGCAGGATATATTGCAAAAGAAAAGCGGCGCTGGCGATGGCGACGGCGAGTCCGGCGGTGGCGAAGAAATAAACCAGGCCCAGAATCAGCAGCAGGCGAAAGATCGCGCAGATGAAATCGATCTTTTGAATCCGGCCAATATCCGAATGGAGGCGTGGCACCACGCTGAAGACATCGACCGAAAGCTGGATGGAAAATCCGGCGAGAACGAACACGATCAACAGCAGCGTGTAGACCGACGAGGCGCCGTTCTTGGTCAACATCGCATACAAGATCGGGGCAACGATAATGACGCTGGCGGCGGCGAGTTTTCTGCGCACGGCCAGGCCGGTATTAATCAATTCACCGAAACGATGTCGATCCTGCCAAACGCGGCCACCGATAGAGACCAAACCCACGCTGATGCCGATGTCGGCGAGCAACATGAGTGCGGCCTGCATGGCGTTGGCGATGGTGTAGAAGGCGTACTCATGTTGGGGCAGCCAGCGGACGAGAAGAATTCCACTCGAAAAAGCAATCAGTTGGACGGTGGCCTGCACCAGCGCGTAATTGCCGATGCGCCGGGCGTGGTCGAACGCTCGCCTTAGAATCGGAGTCGAGCCTTCGTCCAAAAGAGGCGGGGAGACCGGGACGAGGAAGCTCATGGGCGAATTACGTGTTCAAGAGAGCAATGAGCTATCCAAGTGCCAAGAGGAATCTGCGCGCCAGTTCGTTTCCGTCGAAACGCTGGTGCTGATCTAACTCCTCGAACGCGGCGACGTAATCGAACGATGCCGCCTATGTTGTCTCGATCGGCTTGGGTCGCTGCCGACGGACGGGGGCGACTGCTTCGCCGTCGGGAACGCTCGTCGGTGTCGAGTAATATTCGGAGTATTGATAGTAATAGTACTCCGGCAGCGAAGTATCGACGAAATTCAAAATGACTCCGGGAATATTGACTTGCCTGCCGTAGAGAAGCTCGAGCGCTTTTTTAGTGAGACGAGCCGAAGTATAGGAAAGCCGAACGACAAAGATGGTGGCATCGATTTTCGGCGCGAGGCTGGTGGTGTCGTCCGCCGCGAGAACGGGCGAGCTATCGATGATGATGTAATCGTAATGCTGATACATTTCCTTTAAGAGCGCTTCGGTCGACTCGCGCAAGAGATGTTCGCTCGGCTGGGACAAAGTCTTCCCTCGCGGCAACACGAAAAGCGTCTCATAGGCGGTCGGCACGACGACTTCGCGCCAATTTACTTCCTGCTTCAGGACTTCGGAGAAACCAATCTTTGACGAAATTCCGAATGTCTCGCGCAATGCTCCCCGGCGCAGATCGCAATCGATCAACAATGTGCGGGCACCGGAGAGCGCCATGGTAATGGCAAGATTTGCCGAAAGAGTTGACTTGCCTTCGCTCGGGACTGCGCTCGTGACCAAAAAGCTTTTTGGCCGCGGGCCGTCGTAAGGCATGAAGAAAATGGACGAGCGAATATTCCGATACGACTCAGCAAAGACATGGCGCGCGTCGTCCGGTTGAAGCAGGTCCACTTTGCCCTTCGTTTTTTCTTTGGGAATCTGGCCAAGAATGTTCTCGGAAAAGTGATGTTGAAATTCGCTGAAGGAGGCCATCCGGTCATCGATGCGATCGAGCAGAATGAGAATGGCCAGTCCCGCGAGCGCGCCAATGCCGAAGCCGATGAGCAGGCTCTTGATCAATCCGGGACGGACCGAAATTGGTGGGGTTGCCATTTCCATTATCGATACCTGATCTTCGCTACCGGTTACCTGGGAAACGTCAATGTCCTTGAGATTAGTGGTGAGCCGATCGTATAGCGTTTTCAGGCGATCCACTTTTCCCTTGATCCGATTAAACTGGGCAAGCCGCTGACTGAGATCGAGTGCCTTCGCCTCCCATTCCTTGATGTTGGCCTGGAGGTTTTCCATCTGCTTGCCAATGGATTCGCGGCGCGTCTTTAATTTTTCAAGAGCGTCAGCACGGAAAAGCTGGATTAGCTTGTCCTGTTTCGTGATTTCATCGTTGAGCTTGAGGATCTTGGGATGACTCGGCCGCAAATCTTTGGCCAAGGTTTCGCGTTCGGCTTTCAGAAGCTGGATCTGTTGCTTCGCCTTTAAGTAATCGCCCTCCGGTCCAACGTCCGAAAACGGCATACCCTGATTGTCAGAACCTTGACCAGATGCCGCCTCGGTTTTGTTTTGGGCGCGGTCGAGGTTTTGGTCGAGATCGAGCAGGTTGAGCAAGTCGTACTCAGTTTTAAGCTGAGCGTACTGCTGATTCAATTTGACCAAATACTGGGCGGCACTGTTCCCCTGTTCTTGAATGAAGCCGATGTTGTTTTGCTTCTGGAACTCGAGCATTTCATCTTCGCCGTTCCGCAAATCTTTTTCGACCTGAATGAGCTGCTCGGTAATTCCGGTCGTAATTTCGTGGCCGCGGTCCTCGCGCATTCCGCGTTTGAAATCGAGATACTTCTGCATGACTGCATTCAGATAGGCCTGGGTGTACTCGGGCGCGCTGCCAACCGCAGCCAGGTCAAAAATGGAAGTGCGCGGCTTTTGCAAGACCGTGATTTCAACCGGAACCGGCTGCAATTCAGGGTGCGCGGAACGAACGAGCGATTCAGCGCTATGTCTCACTTCCGCGCTCTGCATCAATTGAATTTGTGTCCCGTAAAAATTGACGCTGTCCTCGCTGTAAACCGCGCCCTGCGCGATGTTCAACTTTCCTGCCAGCATCATTTTACTGGCCGAAAGGTAGGAAGGCGGCATCTGGTAAATGAGAAACGCCTCAACAAATAATCCGAGGCAGGTGGTTAGGACCGGAATCCACCAGCGCCGTAGAAAAAGTGACTTGTAGCGGTGCAGCCGCGTGATAAAAACGGTAGACCAAGAAGTAGAAAGATTTTTACCGGCTGTCGTGGCCTGCATATTACATGTTAATCAAGCGCTGCGGCACGTAGATCTGGTCGTCGGGGCCAAGCTCCAAGTCTTCATCAGTGTGCCCTTCTTCGATGACGCGCTTAAGATCGACAGTGGACTCCTGACCGGTTTTGCGAGTCAGCTTTACCTTGCGCTTGTTGGCGAAGTCACCAAATCCGCCCGCCTTAATAATCGCTTTGCTCACCGTGTAACTCTCGTCTGGCGGAATTTCCTGCGGTCCTTGCGCTTTGACTGAGCCATAGACATAAATCCGGCCGCGGGATTTTTCGCTCACCCGATCTACCGCCAGGATGACCGTGGCGTGATAATAATATTCTTTTTCCAGCAACGATTTAATCGTGTAGGCCAGTTCTTTGCACGATTTACCTCGAGCCGGCACGAGTCCGACATAAGGGACCTCTAGCTCGCCGTTATCGTTGACGCGCAATCGCTGGGATTCGTTATCCCGATCTTCGACGACTCGGAAGCTCACGTAGTCGTTCGATCCAAGTTTCTTTTTGTCATCCAGCACGGTCATCGAGTTTGTCCGCATCACCGTACTGGTCGCAGTTGAGGGCCCGTCGGATGAAGGCGGCTTTGGCGCCGCCGGTGCTGGACTGGTCGCGTCTTGAGCGAATATCGGGTTAGTCAGAAAAAGGCAGACGGTGCCGACGAATGGATACAACCAGACTCTCATGTTAAACCCCAATTTACCCCTTTTGCGCTGTTTAGAAACTGTAAGTGCCGTCGACAGAAATGCGGTTCTGGTTGTAATCGCGCAACAACAAGTTGGAGTCTTTGCTCGTGCCCTGATAGCGGACGCCGAGAGTAACGTGCGGCGTCAACTGATAGCCGAGGGTAATCGCGCCGCCGATCCGATGAAAATGCTCGCCTGTGCCCAATGGAACTGGACTGAAAACCCCGGCGAAACCGCCCGATTCTTCAGCGTCTTCAAAAAAGAACTCAGTCGAAAGCAGAGTGTTGCGGATCAGATTCCAAGTCAGGGTATGCCGAACGTAATTCAGCGTGATGTAGTTTGAGTTGATACCGAGCTGATTTTCGTGACCGGCACTCACCGTTTGGCTGAGCTGTGCGTTGATGCGGTGGCTAATTAGTCCGTTCACATAATAATCCTGCAGGTCCTTGTGATCGGGGACCACGAAAACAAATGGGCCGAAGGGAAAATTGACGAAGTTGTGGTCGAAATCGATCCACTGATAGCCGCCGGCCGCGCGCACTTTCAAGTTATTCGTCAACGCAAGTTCAACGAATCCACCCACGCTGTAGTCTCTATTGTCATTGAGAATGCTTTGGTCATAGCGGGTAAAGACAGCGTTGCCTTCTGCACCAACCGTGATCGTCGGATTGACGATAAAAGCCGCCGAACCCTGGACGATTTCCGAATTGCGATTCAAATAATCGAACCTGTTAGTCGTGGATACGAAGTTGTAATGATCGTAACCGACCTGAAGGAGCAGCTTGTTTAGATCCCACAGGACGGAGAGGCCGGCGGTGTTTTCAAAACGGCCGTAATTCACCACATTGCTCAACGCCCCTTCCTGAATCGGATCCTGTTGGAGTTGCATCCGATCATGAATGTTGATGCGGAAGTCGCTCACGAAAATGTCGAACGCGATCTGCGACTTCGGCGCGACCAATATATAATCGGTGTCGTTCTTGGAATGATCGAGATAAAAGGCGTAGCCGATACCGAGATCGAGACGCAAGGTGTTCAGTTGGGTTACGGGCCAGATGGCGTCGAGCGTCAGATTAGGAGTAACGATGACATCATCTTGCGAATTGGATCTTATAGTGATGAAACCAGGACCAGTCGGGTTGGGGATCACAGCAGTGCCATCGTCGGCATAGTTGATGTTGTCGTTGTACTCGACGCCGACGGTTGCACCCACTCGAAATCGAACTGGGCCCAACAGTAAATTATACGGGATGCGGGAAACATCCTGCTCCCGGGCATCCGAAGCCTCCTGGCCGGCCAATGACGGGCGCACCGCGTCCTGCGCATAAACACCCGCAGTCGCCACCAACATCGACGTCACGAACAAGAGCGTGACCGATTTCCGCAAGTGACGGCGGTGCAAGGAGATAAGACGACGACTCATAGGCAGGTTGATCAGATTAAAGGCTCAAGCAGTTGTAATACCGTCGAAATCCCAAGCGGGTAACGCAACGCTTCTTAAACGCTCGCCCTCCGTCCAAGATCCTATTTTCTTATCTCGTTATCCGTTTTTTTCGGTCGTATGTTTTACGAGAAAACACTCCGCTGAAGCAAGAGAAATCAGAATTTTTACAGGGTTTCGTTGAAAACACCCGCGCAAAACCTCACCCGGCGTCATGGCGTGGGTTTAGCCGCAAATTTCCGCCCTTGGCCCACTCTAAGCTGGTATTGTTCACATGCGTTGCGCTTGCCGGCGAATTAAACCTCGGTGGGCCAGGATCTTCCGGCGTCTTCCCGCCCTCACTTTTCTCGGATTTCTAGCTGCAAATCACTCTGGCTACGCGGGCGGCCCGGCGAAGAACAGCGCCCAAATCGAATATATCGCACCGGACGGGCAATTTTCTTCCTTAACCGCGACCCATCCCGCGCATTACAAACAAACCGCGGCCTTCGTCGATACTGACACTATCAGCTGTGTTCTAAAAGAAGGCGAAACGACGTTCATCATCGAACTGCCAAACAATGCACCGCGGGACCGTTTCACCTTCCTGAACGAAAACGCAGATGCCTGCGGCGAACTCCGAATCGCAGTTTCCGATTCACAGCTGCCCGCGGACAGCCCCAAGTGGACTGAAGTGGACGGCATCGTCCCGTTTGCTCACAAGCGTCTCTTCAAATTATCGATGTTAGGCGTGGAAACAAAATTCGTCCGGCTCTCATTCAAGGTCGATGGACGGCGCCAGGATTCCGCGCAGATCTCTCATCCATTTCGAACATCCGTTCTCGCGGCGGAGATCAACTCAAATTTTAGCAGATTGCATGAACCCGGCCACGATCTGAGCATCGCCGCGGTCTCGGTCGCGCCACTTCCGGCGAGGCAGAAATAGATAATTTTTCGCCCTGACCGCGACTTGATAAAAGGCCGTGCACACAATCACGGGCGAAAATTTCGGAGGCATGGAACTAGCTCTTAAAAATCACGGCTTGATTGTTGTGACGCATGCGATTGGACAAAGAAGATCAGACCACAGAAACGCCGATTCAATCGCCTTTGCTCGATCTGGTCGTCGCACCTTATCTCGAGCACATCTCTCATGAAAACAAAACCGCTCACTCCATATCTGAAAGTCATTCGCC
>QHOI01000004.1 GCA_003218705.1 Verrucomicrobiota bacterium
AAACAGCGCGGCTTTGGTGTGAATGCGAAATCAATGATCAGTATTGTTTATGCCACCGGCGCGATCTGCGGCGGCGCGGTGATGGGTTTTCTTTCGCAACAATGGGGCCGGCGCCGTGTCATTATCCTATCGGCGAGCTGTGGGATGTTGCTTATTCCGGTTTGGATCTTCGCACCGAGCACAGCGCTGTTGATCATGGGCGGATTTCTGATTCAGTTCATGGTGCAAGGGGCGTGGGGAGTTGTGCCGGTTCATTTGAACGAACTTTCTCCGCCGCAATTTCGTGGGACATTTCCTGGACTCGCCTACCAATTTGGAAATTTCGCTGCGGCTTATGCTGCGCAGCAGCAAGCGTGGTTGGCGGAACATTTCCGTCTGGCAAACGGAGAACCAAATTACGCCCTGACCATGGCACTGGTCGAAGCGGTTGTCTTTTTGGTGATAATCTTCCTCGCAGCGATTGGACGCGAGGAGCGCGGCAAAGAATTTTAACCTCGAGTCTGATTAACACCTGGCTTCAGCCAGGTGTCGCGGGCGATAACAAGATCGAGCCGTTTCAAAGGCTTTGATATCGATCCCTACTGGAGAAAAGCCGTTCAAAACGGCTTTGTGCGCTCGAGCCCTACCGGCCACCGGTCTGAAGACCGGTGTTACTGAAACTCTTGTCACCGAACTACTTTGATTAATCTGTCTTGAGTGACGACGGCGCCAATCCTGGTCCTTCGCTTGGCGGTTGTGCAGCTGCGCTTTTCGCCGCGTGATAAACGCCTGCACCGTAACGCTGCTCCACGACTGCTTCCGCAATCCGGTCTGCCAGCGTTTCGCGATATTCGGCGTCGCGCGCTTGGCCGCCCTCCAATCGATTGCTCAGAAAACCGCACTCAACCAGCACCGCCGGGTAATTCGCCAGTCGCAAGACGCGGAAATTGGCTATGTGAACGCCGCGATTGGCCGAATGAGGAATGGTCATCAGCTTCGATTGGATCCGATTGGCCAGGTCGTATGAATTCGCTGCGTGATAATACGTTTCGAAACCGTGAATCCCGCGCCGCCGCGAATCGTTGAAATGAATGCTGACGAAAATAGAATTCTTCTGTGCGTTTTCGATCGCGACCCGTTGCTCGAGCGGAATGAATACGTCGGTTGAGCGTGTCATCACGATTTTCAGATCGGATTCGCGCAGCTTGCGAGCGAGGCGCGTAGCCACATCAAGCGTCGCAATTTTTTCGGCGCCGCCAAATTTGCGGTAAGCGCCGTTGTCTTTGCCGCCGTGTCCCGCATCGACAACTACCGTTCTGAAAGATCTGCTCGTATCTTTTGTGCCGACTTCAGCCGGGCGCGGACCTATAGCACAAGCCGCCAGGAAGCCCGAAAAGCCAAGAATTAAAAGCCGGTAACTCAGTCGATACATTGGAAGCTCTTACATTAAAACACGCCTCGCCGCCAAAGGTTTCTCGATGGGCAAGGTTCTCTTTAAGGCAGCAAAGTTTGCGCCGCGGATTCGGTATTTTGCAGAAAAACTACTTGTTTTTTGTGCGACCAGATTTAAAGGCGTTAACTCTAACTATGCGCACCCGATTCCTTTTGTATCCGTTCCTTTCTGTAGTTCTGGCCGGCGGCATCGCTTCCGCGGCAAAACCGACACCCGCGCCGAAAGCGGCCCCGACCGCCAAACCTGCGCCAACCATCTCCAAGCCGGTGGTCGATCAAACCGCGCAGACCATCATCTATTGTTATCACCGTTTAGTGGACAAGGTGCGCTACCCCGGCACCGAAATCACGCCGGCGGCATTCGAAGCGGAAATGAAGGAACTGAAAGATCGCGGCATTACTGTGATCAGCTTACAGGATCTGCTCGCCTGGAAGCGCGGCGAGAAAAACATTCCGCCGCGGTGCGCCGTGATTACGTTCGACGACGGCTGGAAATCTCAATATGAAGTCGCGTGGCCGATCATGAAAAAATTCGGCTACACCTTTACCATGTTCATTTACACCGAGGGCGTGGCGGGTGCTAGCTTGGGCGGTGGACAAGCGATCACCTGGGAAATGCTGGCTGACATGCGCGACAACGGGATCGATATCGAAGCGCACTCGGCGACCCACCAGGATTTGCGCGAGGGCCACACCATCATGGTGATCGAGCCCGGCAACAAAAGGACCAAAAAGAAACTGACCGGCGCAGAGTACGAGCAATGGGTCCAGAATGAAGTCGTCGGCTGTAAGCAACTGCTCGAACAACGGCTTGGCATAAAAATCAACTGCTTTGCCGTTCCGTTTGGCACTTACAACGAGCACGTGAAGGAAATAGCGCGCAACGCCGGTTACGAAGCAATGTTCACCGTTTACGGCCAACCCATTACCTACACCTCACCGATGGATGCTCTCGGCCGTTATGCGATCGAGGCGAATAAGCCAAAAGTTTTTGAAGACGCGGTGAAAATGATCGCCACTTCGAGCGGCGGTCCCGGCGCGCCGGCAATCGCGGAAGTAGGTGCAGCGAATCTGTCGACCGAACCCGCGGACGGCACCACCGTTCGAAGCGCACTGCCTTTGATCAAAGCGAACCTGAGCGCGGTCGGTCAGATCGATCCCGCCAGCGTGCAGTTGCGGATCAGTGGTCTGGGACTTGTTCCGGCGAGCTTTGATCCAAAAACCGGTGTCGTTTCCTATCAGGTCACGCAAAAGCTACGTGAGAAAAACTGTACGGTGATTTTGACCGCGAAATCCGGCGACAAAAAAGTCGAGACGCATTGGACGTTTGGAATTGACGAGTCCGGCGCGGCAACAGCCGCGACTCCCGCCACGCCGCCGAAGAAGTAAGGTGGATCGAGCAGTCCCATGCTCGAGGTTACAAATGGCGGCAAAGCCGCGTAATATTTAGCATCGCCCGCGGAGCGGCCGATCCACCAAATGTTTTCGCAACTGGGTGACAAGCTGCAGGAGATCTTTAAGGATCTTCGCGGCCACGGGACGATCAGCGAGGTGAACATCGACGCCGCGCTCCGCCAGGTGCGGCTGGCGTTCCTCGAGGCTGATGTCGATTTTCAAGTCGCAAAAGAATTCATTGCGCGGGTCAAGGAAAAAGCACTTGGCGAAGCCGTGCTGCGTAGCATCACGCCCGGTCAGCAGATCGTTAAGATTTTTTATGACGAATTGTCGATCTTGCTCGGCGGCGACGCTGCTCCGCTCGATCTCGGCAAACCGGGTAGAATTCTGATTATCGGGCTGAATGGCTCCGGCAAAACGACCTCGGCTGCGAAGCTTGCGCGGTTGCTGAAGAAACAAGGTCGCGCGCCTGTGCTAGTCGCATGCGATTTGCAGCGACCGGCGGCGATCGAACAACTCGCCACGCTCGGAAAAGAAATCGACGTTCCGGTTCATACCCCGGATCTAAACGAGAAAAATGTGCAGCGCGCGGCGGCCGCAGCGCTTGAGTCGCCCGCGTTCGCCGAGCCAACGGTGGGGCAGGCAATCTTCGATACTGCGGGCCGGCAGGAAATCGACGCCGCGTTGATTGAGGAACTCAAACAACTCAAAGATTTTTTACAGCCGCAGGAAACGCTACTTGTCGTCGACGCCGCCACCGGTCAACAAGCGGTCAGTGTCGCGACACATTTCAACGGCGCGTTGCAAATCACCGGAATTATTTTAACGAAGCTCGACGGCGACGCGCGCGGCGGCGCGGCCTTGTCCATGCGCGAAGTGACCCAGCGGCCGATTAAATTTGTCGGCACCGGTGAAAAGCTCGATCAATTCGAGCCGTTTGTGCCCGAGCGTCTGGCCGGCCGGATTCTCGGAATGGGTGACGTCGTCGGTCTGGTTGAAAAAGCGGCCGAAACGATCGAGATCGAAGACGCGGAGCGCCTCGAACGAAAACTGCGCAGCGCGTCGTTCGATTTCAACGATTTCCTGGCCCAGTTCAAAATGCTCCGAAAAATGGGCCCGCTCGAAAATGTGCTTGGCATGCTGCCGGGCATGAGTAACGTGCAGGGCCTCTCGATTGACGAGAAGCAGCTCAAGCGCACGGAAGCCATCGTGCTTTCGATGACCAGCGAGGAGCGGACGCGCCCGCAAATTTTAAATGCGCGGCGGCGTCAGCGGATCGCTCGCGGCAGCGGCTCAACCGTCACGGAGGTGAACGATTTGGTCCGGCGCTTCGATCAGATGCGAAAAATGATGAAGAACGCGGGGAAAATGAAAAAGATGATGGCGCAAATGGCGCGAATGAGAAAATAACATGGCAGTTGCAATCAGATTACGAAGAGAAGGCGCGTTAAATCGCCCGTATTTTAAAGTTGTGGTCGCGGACACACGCAGTCCGCGCGATGGAAAATTCATCGAAATCGTCGGCACTTACGATCCAAAAAAGGCCGGGCAGAACAGCACCCTTAAATTGGACCGGATCGAGCATTGGATCGGCAAAGGTGCGCAACCGTCGGACACGGTGCGCAGTTTGATCAAGAAAACTAAGAACCCGGAAGCTGCGGCGAAAAAAGCAGCAGCTGTGGCAGCAAAAAAAGCCGCCCCCGCGCCAAAGCCGGAGCCGGTTGAAGCAGAACCAGTCGCCGCGCCAGCTTCTGCGGTAGCAACCGAACCAGCAGCGACGCCAGCGCCGACTACGCCTGAGCCACCGCCACCCGCCGAGCCATCTGAGGCGCTGCCTCCAAGCGAAAGCTAAGATCGTCGACATGAACGTGAAATCTGTAGGGGAAGCTGTCAGCTTCCCGCTCGATCGCGAAGCTAACAGCTTCGCCTACAAAAATTGGTGACATCGTCATGAAGGAATTCCTCGAGTTCATCATTCGACAACTCGTGGAATTTCCTGACGACATGGTGCTGACGGAAATTCCGAGCGGCAAAATGACGATCTTCAAAGTGCAGCTCCGTCAAAGCGACGTCGGCCGCATTATTGGCCGCAACGGCCAAACCATTCATGCGATCCGTGCGATGCTAAACAGCTCGGCTTCGCGCCACGGACAACGGGCCACCCTCGAAATCGTCGAGTAATGTCTTCTGTAGCGGCCGCCGTCTCGGCGAGGGGCCAGAACAATTGCCGCTGAGGAGAGCGGCCTCTACAGTTCATCCGAGTTTTTGTGACATGAAGATCGACATCCTCACGCTCTTTCCCGAAATCTGCCGCGCGCCGCTGAGCGAGAGCATGATGAAGCGGGCGCAGGAAAATAAGATTGTCGATCTACGCATTCATAATCTGCGCGATTGGACAACCGACAAACATCACATTGTCGACGACGCGCCGTTCGGCGGCGGGCAGGGGATGGTGATGAAACCGGAACCGATTTTCGCTGCGGTCGAGGAACTGCAACAATCAGCAATCAAAAATCAAAAATCAAAAATCATCCTGATGTCGCCGGGCGGTCGTCGCCTTGATCAAAAGCTGGCGACTGAACTTTCGCAAGAATCACATCTCATCGTCATCTGCGGTCACTATGAGGGCGTCGATCATCGCGTGATCGAGCAGATTGTCGATCTCGAGATTTCGATCGGTGACTATGTCCTGACGAACGGCGCCATTGCGGCCGTCGTGCTGGTCGATGCAGTTGCGCGGTTGTTGCCCGGAGTTCTCGGTCACGAGCAATCAGCGCATGACGATTCCTTCAGTGCCGGTCTGCTCGAAGCGCCGCAGTATACGCGACCGGCTGAATTTCGTGGCTGGAAAATTCCTGAAGTCTTGCTTTCCGGAAATCACGCCGAGATCGCGAAGTGGCGAAAAGAGCAGGCGCTTAAGCGGACCAAACAAAATCGCCCAGATTTATTGAGGTAGGGACATCGCGCTGCGATGTCCGTAGACGCCGCAGCGCGGCGTCCCTACCGGACCCTTCCCATCACGATGCAGGCGTTGATGCCACCGAATCCGAACGAATTGCTCATAATATAATTCAACTCGGCGGCGCGGCCGTGATTTGGAACGACGTCGAGATCGCACGACGGATCGGGATTTTGATAATTGATCGTCGGCGGGATCCACTGTCGATCCAGCGCGAGCGCACAAACTGCGGCCTCGATCGCGCCGGTCGCACCGAGCGGATGCGCGTGATAACCCTTCGTTCCGCTTATCGGAATTTTACGCGCGCGTTCGCCTAAAGCTTCCTTGATCGACATCGTCTCGGCGCTGTCATTCAGTTGGGTTGAGCTCGCGTGAGCGTTTACGTAATCGATTTGCTCGGGCGCAACTTGCGCGTCTGCAAGCGCATCGCGCATCGCGCGAATGCAGGAATCACCGCTCGGCAACGGCGTTGTCATGTGAAACGCGTCGTTGTTTAAACTATAACCGAGAACTTCGGCGTAAATCTTCGCGCCGCGCACTCGCGCGTGTTCCAGTTCTTCCAAAATCAGCGAGGCGGCGCCTTCGCCCATCACAAA
>QHOI01000005.1 GCA_003218705.1 Verrucomicrobiota bacterium
AGCGTCACGCTGCTCGACAAACTTTTCGCCGTTCCAGGTGAACTTGCGGAGGACTTTCCCGCTCTTCTGACTGCGGACGAGAATCGTGCGGCCTTGTCGCGGCAGCTCAAATTGCAAGTCTTCATATTTTGATTCGTATTCGCCAGAACTCCACCTGTCGCCGATCGGAAAAACTCTTCGGGATACTTTGTGCATCAGCCGCGGATCGTGGCCGAACTTATCAACTCGCTGTCACGCTCACGGCGTCGCTCGCCTGGCCGATTTCATTGCCATTCGTCACGGCACGAGCGGTGTATTTGAGTTCGCCTTTGCCGGGCGCGGTGTCGATCGCCGGCGTGCGGAAAAAGAACCCGACTTTCTGTGGAGACTTGTCGCCTTTGCCCTGGCGATACAGATTGATCCCGGAAACGCCGCCGCCGGCTTTGCGGAACGGAATCGTGACAAAGTTTCCGGTCTGGCGCGCGCGACCGAGCTCGGCCTTGTAATTCGCGGCCTCGAATTTCCCGGTGTCTATTTTGAGTTTCTGGCCGATGTCGGCACTGAATTTCGCCTGGGCTTTGATTCGTTCCACGCGCGCTTGCCGGCGGGTGTCAATTCCGGGCCGCACCGGAGTTGGCGCGCTCGCGCCCGCGGGAAGATCGACATAATCGCCGGAAGATTGTCCGCTCAGAACCGCATTGGCGGCATGACCGGGATCGGCATCGATGTCGGGACCGAGCGTGGTTAAAATGTGCACGGCGTAGTTCGAATCGTTGACCGCGTTCGTGATCTCGGTTTCGCTGAATCCGAGATCCTTTCCGGCTCTCGGAAACTCTTTGGCGAAATTGCTATACCAGTCGATGCGACCGGCCCGGTCCGCAGGAAAATAGGATTTGCTCATAGGTGGCAGAGGTGTTGTCACCTTGATAACGCCGTCGCACCGAACCGGTCAAGACTGCTTCGAGATCTTGCGTGCGAGATAAGCCGAGAAATAGCCGGCGTATTTCCTTTGCAATTCCGGCTTCTGCCAATCCTTGCCCGTCAGGACTTTCCGGCAACTGTTGGCGCCGCAATTGCATTCGGCCGAGTAATCATCGTCATCGGTCATCGCCCAATCGTGGGTCAGTTCTTCGCCCGCGCGAATCTCACGCATGGCGACAAACGTGATCTCGCCGCGGAGACCAAGGTTCGGATCGCAGGAATGATTGCTATACAACATCGACAGTTCTCGTTCGGCGGCATTCACCGGCGTAATGAACAAATTGTCGTCGATCTGAATTTCGACCGGCCCGAGGTGCGGCGTGATTTCGCGACCCAAAGTCTCACGGTCGACAATGTGTCCGCCTTTCACGACGACGATTTCGCCTTGGGCGATGTCGGCTTTCGCAAATAAACCGCGCCCATGGATTTTGCTCTCGCGGACTTCCGTTTTCAGTGAGCGATAAGACAGTTGTATCACGAGAGAAGTGACGGGTGATAACTGGCGGGTGACAAGAGAAAAAATTGTTGCTCTTCTTACTCGTCACTCATCACATGTCACTGGTCACTATCCAATGAAGTCACGCCCGGCCGCAGTCGTTTTTATTTTCATCACCGTGATGCTCGACATGCTCGCGCTCGGTTTGATCGCTCCGGTGTTGCCGAAGCTGGTCCTGAGTTTCCTGAACAACGACATGACACGCGCGGCGAATTGGAATGGCATTTTTCTGACTGTATTCGCCGCGATGCAGTTTCTCTTTTCACCGGTGATCGGCGTTTTGTCCGATCGATTTGGCCGCCGGCCGGTCCTTCTGCTTTCCAGTCTTGGCCTCGGTCTCGACTACATCGTCATGGCAGTCGCCCCAACCATCGGGTGGTTGTTTCTCGGTCGCATCATCTCCGGGATTACCGCTTCCAGCATTCCCACTGCCTTCGCTTACATCGCCGACGTAACTCCCAAAGAAAAGCGTGCCGGCGCTTTCGGCATGATCGGTGCAGCGTTTGGTATCGGTTTCACGCTGGGACCGGCGATCGGTGGATTGGTGGGAAACACAAATCCGCGGCTGGCATTTTGGGTGGCGGCAGGTTTCAGTCTGACCAACTGGCTCTACGGATTTCTCTTCGTCCCGGAATCACTCGCGCCCGAGAAGCGAAAGGAATTCTCGTTAGGCCGGGCCAATCCAGTCGGCTCGCTCGTTCTACTACGCTCACATCCGGATTTGTGGAAACTCGCTACCATTCAATTTCTTGCCTACGTCTCGCATGAAATTTTCGCCATCTGGGCGCTCTACGCCATTTATCGTTTTGGCTGGGATGCCAAAAGCATCGGGAAATCGCTTGTCGTCGTCGGCGTCTGCACTGCGATAATTTCCGGCGGATTAACGGGACGAGTTGTGGCCTGGTTGGGCGAGAAGCGCACACTTTACATCGGCCAGTTTTTTGGCGCCGTCGGCATGCTCATCGCCGGTCTCGCCAGAAGCGGCGCAGTTTACGTGGCGTCAATCCCGGTCATTTCGATGTGGAATATTTCCTTTCCCGCCGCCCAAGGAATCATGACGCACCATGTGAGCGAGCGCGAACAAGGCGAGTTGCAAGGCGCCATCGGCAGCTTGCGCTCGATCGCTTTCGTCATCGGACCGTTTCTATTCTCATGGACGTTTGCTTGGTTCATCGATCCGAAACATTCGTTCCAATTGCCCGCCGCGGGGTATTATCTCGCAGCCGCATTGCTGTTCACCGCGATGTTCATGGCGACGCGTATCAAACAACCGCAATTTACCGCGGCATCGACGGTGGCCCCCGACGTTCCTGACGTCGTGCCTCCGGAAGGCGTGACTTCAGGCACCGTCGCGCCAATGATCGAGCCCAAAGAAAACATTTGAGCATTTGGTCCGAGTCAGCGATTGAAGCAATGTGAAAGCAACTCCGCGTGGCCTGATCGTCGCGCTGACGATCTGCTCCTGGATCGCGATCTCCAATCACTGCGCGTTTCGCGCGATTGCCACAAAGACCGATACGGCCCAGAGCGGTTGCCCCTTTCACTCCAAACCGGCGAAGCCTCAACCGCAATCCGCCGGGACCGAGTGTTGTAAAATTCTTCGCGCCGTCTCGACAACGCCGGCAAAGATCCTTGCGCCGGCAATCGTCGATCTTATTCATGTCGATCTTCCGTTGGTGAAGTTTGCGCCTTTCGCGCCGCCAAAGATTTCGTTCACTCCACTAACGCTCGATACCGGACCGCCCGGCCGAACGTCATTCGTTGAATTGATCGGGAGTATTCGCGCCCACGCTCCGCCGTCGCTCGCCTAATCACGCGACCACTGCGTTCTGCTTGTAGGGCAACCGCTTCTGCCAGTCCGGCGTCGGACTTGTCGCTTTTCCAGCCGGCAGGCGAGGCGCCTGCCCTACAAACAGAAATGACAAAACGAATTTTAGTTTTGATCGCGACAATCGCCCTCGGTCCGATTGGCGCGGTCGCCCAGGTAGGGGCGATTGACCCCAATCGCCCAAGTCGGAGCCAAGATCACGAGCAAGAGCAGGAGAAGAAACAGCGATACACCTGCCCGATGCATCGTGAAATCGTGCGAGCTGAGCCAGGCCAATGCCCAAAATGCGGAATGACATTGGTGCCGATAAAAGAAAACGGAAAACGTCCGATGCCGAAGTCAGAACACACGACGCATCAACACATGTCACATGACGCAAACGGCATGGCGATGCCGGATCATGAACACCCGCCTTCGCACAGCTCCGGCGCGGCAGGCGAAATGAAAATGCAATCGTCGGTCAACGTGGCCGACCCGATGAACCGCGAAAGTTCAGGCACGAGTTGGATTCCGGATTCGTCACCGATGTACGGCCGGATGTTCATGTTCGGTGACGACATGTTGATGCTGCACGGCGCAATTTTTCCGCGATACACCAACGTGACTACGCGCCGAGGCGACGATCGGATCGACGCCCCCAATTGGATCATGGCGATGTATTCGCATCCGTTTAGCGACACAACGCAAATTGGCGGGAGACTCATGATGAGTCTGGATCCGCTGACCGAAGGCGGCCGCGGTTATCCGCTTCTGTTGCAAAGCGGCGAATCGTGGCACGACCGGCCACTGCACGATCGACAGCATCCGCATGATTTGTTCGACGAATTGTCCTTTTCGCTTTCGCAAAAGCTCAGCGACGACTTGAGCGGTTACTTGTATTTCGGTTACCCGGGCGAACCGGCGATTGGTCCCCCTACTTTTATGCATCGGCCTTCAGCGATGGACGATCCGGACGCGCCGATCGGACATCATTGGCAGGACTCAACCCATGTAACGTTCGGAGTTGCGACTGCTGGATTGCAATGGCGAACCCTGAAGATCGAAGGCAGCATTTTCACCGGGCGCGAGCCGGATGAGCACCGTTACGACTTCGATCGCCCACGATTTGATTCAGTCAGCGGACGCATCTCGTGGAACCCAACGCCTGACCTGGCACTGCAAGTTTCGCACGCCTACATCGAAAGCCCGGAAGCGCTCGAACCCGACGTGAACCGCCACCGCACCACCGCATCGCTCATATATAATAGGGTACTCGGCCCCGACTCGAACTGGGCGACCTCACTCGTCTGGGGACAGAACGACGATACCCACGAAGGAAAAACTGAATCCGTCCTGATCGAAACAAATTACCAACGTGAACGAGACACCATCTATGCGCGTTGGGAACGCGTGGAAAAGTCAGGACACGAACTCGTTCTCGCCCGCGGCGATCTCAATGAAATCTTCCCGGTCAACGCGGTTTCAATTGGTTACGTCCGCGATCTTTCGCACGGCAACAAGATCGACATCGGTCTCGGCGGTCAATTCACGATCGATTTTTGGCCCGGGGAACTCGATCGATATTATGGCAGCGGGCCCGGCTATGGATTTGAGGTTTTCCTGCGTATCCGGCCGTCGCGCCACGATCACAGCGGAATGCAGATGGACGAACCTTCTCACTCGATGCCTAAATAAAGGACCGCGTGAGGGCAAAGCCTTTTACGCGGTTGTCATCGCGCGTGACCTGCGTGAAAATGATCGCCCGTCATGCATCGGTTGCCGAAAATAAATTATTACGACATCGAGCGGATCATTGAGTTCGATTTCGTGCGCGCGACCGAAGCGGCCGCCCTCAATTCGCTGCGCTGGCTCGGGCGCGGCGACAAGGAAGCCGCCGACGCAGCGGCGTGCGATGCCATGCGCGGCATGTTCGATCTGATGAACATCTGCGGTGAAGTGGTGATCGGCGAAGGAATCAAAGACGACGCCCCCGGAATTTTTAAAGGCGAGCAACTCGGCACCTGGCTCCCGGGCGCGCCCCAGTTCGATATCGCGATCGATCCGATCGACGGAACGACGAATATTTCCAAAGGCGCGCCAAACTCGATCAGTTGCATTGCGGCCGCGAGTCCGGAGGAAGGCGTGAAAGTCGCGCTCCGCGATGTGCCCTCGTTCTACATGTCGAAGCTGGCCTATGGACCGCGCGTGATTCAATACACTCAGAAGCGCGGCGACTCGCTCTACCTCGACGCACCCATTGCCGAAACACTCGCGATCGTGGCGCGCGCGGTGGACAAACGCGTCCAGGACGTGGTCGTGATGATGCTCGACCGCCCGCGCCACAAGGAAATCGTCGAACAAATTCGGGCGTGCGGTGCGTCGTTGCGGATGATCGGCGATGGAGACATCGCCGCGGCAATGGCGCCCTCCCTTCCCGAATCCGATGTCGATCTTTACATGGGCATCGGCGGTTCACCCGAAGCGGTGCTGGCGGCGGCGGGGATCAAATGTCTCGGCGGCGAGATGCAATGCAAAATGTGGCCGCGAGATGAGAAAGAGCGGAAACAACTCATCGTCGACGGCAATGAAAAGGACCTCGAGCACATTTTCACGGCGGACGATCTCGCCCAAGGCGAGAACATCGTTTTCTGCGCGACTGGAATCAGCGACAGCGCGCTTTTGCGTGGGGTTAAATCAAAAGGCACGACCGCGATCACCCATTCGATCTTGATGAGGGCCAAGAGCAAAACCGTCCGGCTCATCCGCGCGATGCACAATTTGCAGAACAAAACGATCCGGCTGCGCTCCGACAACCGAGAACATTTGATTTGAGTTTCCCCACCCGCGAATTACGCGAATGAGACGAATTCTTAAGAGAGAAAGCTTTTGCCTTCGATTTTTCGTGTGATTCGCGTAATTCGCGGGCATCTTTCTCGACTCGACAGACGTGCAGAAGCTATTGCAAGATCAACCTTGAACCTCCGCCGCTTATGAGACAAACACCGAAAACCGAATTGTCGCCGGATAACGGCTGTATCATCGACATGAAATGGAAACTGGGGTCGCTC
>QHOI01000006.1 GCA_003218705.1 Verrucomicrobiota bacterium
GACGGTTCGTTTCGAGGCGCGCGTCCGATGCCGAACCCCTTTCGACACGACGAAACCTTGCCGCGGTCCAAGATCAACGACCTTGTCTTCAAGATCGATCAGGAAATGGCCGTCGAGAACAAAGAAGAATTCGTCGATGTCATTATGCTCGTGCCAGTGGTATTCGCCCTCCAAAACGCCGAGCCGCACGACCGAGTCGTTCACCTGACAAAGAGTTTGGTTGTACCATTTGTCCGAGCACGCATCGACCAACTTCTGAACATCGATTACTTCGAGCGGTTGGTGCAGAATGTTGAGGAAAGTCTTATACGGAAAATCTTCGGGTTTGTTCGATTCCATGATGGCGATTGTCTATTCTGTCATTCCGACCGGAGTGGAGGAATCTCTAAATATTTCTATCTGTTAGGTCCGGGCTACTCGGAAATAGCGAGAGATGTCTCGACGGAGCCTGTCCTGAGCGAAGTCGAACGGGCTCGACATGACAACAGCTATTCCTCCCCATCGAAATAATCGGTTTCGTGACTTTTGATCACGACCCGATCCGACGCCGACGTCTTGTTCACTTTCCATTTTCCACTGTCGGGATAGTAAGCCGATTCGCCGATCGGATTATCAGCAATCACGTAGTAAATGAGACCTTCCTCGCCGGAATTCGTAATTTGATGCGGTTTGTCGGGCCCGAAAATGAACGCGTCGCCTGCGACAACATCGGTCTTTCCGTCTTTGTCGCGTACACTGCCTTTGCCGCTCACAACCAGATAGAGTTCCCATGCTGCTGAGTGCGCGTGGTACGGGAAATTGTGTTTTCCTGGTGGCACGCGCGTCCATTCGAGATCAAATGAGTGCCGTTTGGCCAAATCGAGCGACTCCGGATCACGGCCGAGCGCAATGGAAATTCCTTTGAAATGCGCGGCGTAATTTCCGCCCGGCGATTGCCACGGCTCTTCTTTGATCTCGGTAATGTTTACTTTTTTCATGCTGCTTTTGTCATTCCGACCGGAGTGGAGGAATCTCTTACTATTTCCGTTGGTTCAGTTCTGGTTTCACTCGGAGATAGCTAGAGATGTCTCGACTTCGCTCGACATGACAATTGGCTACTCCTCGCCGTTGAAGTAATCCGTCTCCTTTCCTTTCACGATGACTTCGTCCATTCCTTCCTTCCAGACCGCGAACTTGCCGCTGTCGGGATAATGACAGGAATCGCCCCGGGGATTATCGGCGATGACATAATAAACAAAATCCTCATCGCCGGCGTTGGTAAGCTGGTGCGCATCGCCTGGCCCGAAGAAAAACGCGTCGCCGGCGGTCACGATTGTCGATCCATCTTTGTCGCGAATGCTTCCGCGTCCCGACACAACCAGGTAAAGCTCCGACTCGGCTGAATGCGAATGATACGGACAAAGCGATTTGCCTTTCGGAATGCTGACCAGCGCGAGATCGAACGGATGCCGCTTCATTAAATCGAGTGAATCCGGATCACGTCCGAGCGCGACCGAAATATTTTTCGATCGTCGTCCAAATTTTCCTTTGGGCGACTGCCGCTCCTGCTCTTCAACGTCTTTCAGATTCACTTTGCGCATCGTCGTCAATTAGAACTTCCGCTTCTTCGGCAGTTTTTGTTTCAGTTTTTCGACCGGAGCAAAGAGGTCACGCATTTTTTCGACGCGAGCGAGAGTCCTGTCGGAGCGGAATTTCAGGAGATCGGCTTTTTTCTTTTTCAAACAATTGGCGACTTCGTCCCAGGTTACCGGCGTTGAAACGGTCGGCTCTTCCTTGGCGCGGAGAGAGTAAACGCAGATCGTGGTCTTGTGTTCGTCGTTCTGGCTCCAATCGACGAACACTTTTCCTTTTCGCACCGCTTTCGACATGTTCGAGGTCACAAGGTTTCCATGTTCTCGTTCCAAAAGTTGCGCGAGCGCGCGGGATAAATCCTTGGTTTGATCGAATGTCGCGGGCGTGTTGAGCGGGACGTAAACCTGCAAACCTTTTGAGCCGCTCGTCTTGGCGAATGATTTCAATCTCATTCCGCCTAACAAATCGCGCAGCCAAAGGCCGACCTGACAACATTGGACGATGTCGGCCGTTGCGCCGGGATCGAGATCGAACACCATCATCGTGGGGCGCGCGACGTCCTTCTTTTTCGCGAGCGAGGTGTGCAGCTCGAGATCCGCCAGGTTGGCCGCCCAAACCAGCGTCGGTAGATCTTGGGCAAGGCAATAATTCATCATCCGGTTGTTGCCTTCGCTCCAAACTTTCGCCGTCTTAACCCATTTCGGCCGATGTGACGGGCAATTCTTTTCGTAAAAAAATTCAGCGTCCACGCCATTCGGATAACGCTTCATCGTCAGAGGCCGATCTTGGAGGTGCGGTAACAGCGCCGGCGCGATCCGGATGTAATAATCGATCACCTGACCTTTGGTGAACCCGACTTTCGGGTAAAGCACCTTGTCCAGGTTCGAGACGGAAAGCTTTTTGCCTTCGACGACGAGTTCGGCTTTTTCAGACATGCGGAGGAAAACGTCCAACGCCGAACGCCCAACGTCCAACGCCGAATTCAGAAAAAACTATGCGAAGAATCTTTCGGGAGACAACATGGGCTGCGGTGTGCAGATACGGGCGACGCAATGCTCCCAGGTCTCGTGGCCGCTGAGGATCTCGATTTCGACACGCATGAAATAAATCGGCACTTTTACATCTGCTTCGGGCAATCGCGGCATGCGGACGGCATCCTTTTCCGTGGTAATGATCAGCGCCAGATCGCGCCGGATGCAGCGATTGATGAAGTTGCGAATTTCGGTCTCAGTGAAGTAATGATGATCGATGTAACGCAGTGAAAGGTCGACATTCGCACCGAGCTTCTTTAAGGCGCCTTCGAAACTCTCCGGTGCGGCGATTGCGCAGATCGAGCCGATGAACGCGCCACGCAACCGATCGAGCATTAGCCGTTCGCCGGTATAAGTATTTTGGAGGTAAAGCGGACGGTGGGCGCATTCGATGATTTCGGCGGTGCGATTGTAACGGCGGATGCGCCCGATCAGCTTTTCATTCGATTCGCCTGTGTTCTTGGTGATGAAGATGTAACTCGCGCGTCGCAGATTCCGCGGCGACTCGCGCAAGGTGCCGCGCGGCAGCAAGAATTCGTTGCCGAACGGCGCTTGTCGGTCCACGAGCACGATGTCGAGCCGATGTTTCAGATGCAGGAATTGCATCCCATCGTCGAGCAGAAGCGTGTCCACTTTCCATTTGTCGATCGCGTAGCGACCGCTTTTGACGCGATTCTTGTCGACCAGGACGATCACGTCTTTAAGATTGTACGCGAGCATGAAGGGCTCGTCGCCGGCGGTGACAGAATCGAGAAGCACGGATTTTCCGTCGGACACGATGCGTGGAGGATCGACATCTTTGGTCAGCAATCGATCGAACCAATTTCGTTTTGTCGGCTTCGGCACGCTTTTGTAACCGCGGCTCAGGATGGCGACGCGCCGACCGCCGGTTTGCAACGCCCGCGCGAATTTTTCCACCACCGGCGTCTTACCCGTTCCGCCGACCGTGAGATTCCCGATGCTAATAACAAGGCAGCCGAGCGTGCGCTCGCGGAAAATTCTTTTCCGATACAGATAAAGCCGGAGCTGAACGATGCGCTCGTAAAAGAAGGACAAGAAGTAAAGAATCCCGCGCAGAACGGTCGCGCGAAACCCACGGCGACGCCCGAGCACGACGTCGATTCCGAACTGCTCCAAATTTTCAACCGTGCGACCCATCTCAATTTCTGATTGCTGATTTCTGAATGCTGATTTGGACGCCGCGATTGTCAGCGGTCGTGATCGCAATCTTTGTGGATGTCGATGCGCCAGCACGCCGCATCGCGGCGGCAACTTTCTTCGGGTTTTGCAAAGTGACCGCGCAGATTGTTGATCCACTTCCGCTTAAGAACGCGCCGAGCGCGCCGGCGCTTTCAGCCGCGGCGACGACCCGCGGTAGAAATGGGATCAGTCTTGCGCGAAACGGTTGGTGAAGTTGATCAACAAAGGCGCCCCGAAGATTTCCGTAATCCCGGGAAGCGAATGCAGCGGTGATCGCGCTGGCGTTGCCGACGCTCGCAACAGCATCCGTGTGCGGAATGTCCGCCGGCAGAATTCTTCTGGCCGCCGCTGTTCGAATTTCGAAATCAGGAATCAAGAGAACGAACTTTAACCGCGGTGACACTTCAAAGCGCTGAACATTTTTACCGCGGGCAACAGTGAATCCACCAAGCGACGATGGCCCCGCGTTATCCGGATGTCCTTCGAGTTCCGCACACAAGCGAAAGATCGACAATCGATCAAGCGGCCGCCGCGCGAGCTCGTTTAAACCGTGCAAAACGCCGAGGCGAATGGTGGCGCTGCTGCCCAGACCGCGCGAGCGCGGAATTTTTTCTGTAGCCGAACAAGAAAATGCAAAGCGCCGGCGTTTGGTTCGCTTAAAGAAAAGATCTGCGGCGTGGGCAACGATCGGCGCGAGCGGTTCACGTTTTGTCGCGCGTGACACGGCCACAAGATTGTAAATGCGAAGCGCGACGCCGAGGCAATCGAAGCCAGGTCCAAGATTGGAAGTGCTCGCGGGAATGCGGACGATTACTTGTTGCCTCATTGCCGATGTAAAGGTAGGGGCGATTGACCTCAATCGCCCGCGACGCACGGGCTGGTTGAGCGAGGCGGGCGGTTCGGTGAACCGCCCCTACCTATTCGACAAAACAAAAGAATGAACAAGGACCAATGGATCGATCGCGGGTTGTTGGACGCATTTGACGCCGAAGGCACCGATGCGCATCGGCTCTGCACGATTGATAATGGCTGGGCGGAACGGTTCGGCCATGACATTTTGATTTCATTCAGAACAACGGCCGCGCGCGATCGTTTGATTGCGGGACTAAAAGAATGGGCCAAGTCGGTGGATTTTCCGATTAGGCGCGTGTTCGCGCGGTTCTTGCCGAAGAAAAATGAAGAGCGTGAGACGCCGAAGCTTCTTTTTGGCCATGAAGGCGAAAATCTGCAGACGATTGCGACCGAACATCATCTCAAATTCGGGATCGATTTTGGCGCCGGGTATTCGGTCGGGCTGTTTGTCGATCAACGAGAGAATCGTCGGTTCGTCAGGCAAGCCAAGCCCGAACGGCTCTTGAACTGCTTTGCCTACACCTGCTCGTTTTCGGTGGCGGCAGCGTCAGCCGGTGCGCAGACAGTGAATGTCGATCTTTCCAAGAAATCGTTGGAACGCGGCCGACAAAATTTTGTCCTCAATTCGTTGTCGACTGAAGGACACAAGTTTATTGCCGACGATGTCCGTCCGGTGTTGCGTCGCCTGGCGCGCCGAGGAGAAAAGTTCGACGTGATCATTCTCGACCCGCCGACGTTTTCGCGGACCAAGGGCGGCGAAGCATTTCATGTGGAGAGCGATTTGGAGGAGCTCATTGTTGCAGCGTTGGAACTAATCGACGGCAATGGTTGGATTTTGGTGTCGACCAATTGCGAAACTCTAAACGAGCAGGCGCTCGAACGAATGGCCCGTTATGGTCTGAAATTATCACGTCGCGCCGGCGTGTTCCATCGTCAACCAACACCGCTGGATTTTCCGCCGGGAGCCGCGGCGAGAACGATTTGGCTGACTTTGCGTTGACCAAGTCGGCCTCGCGGACAATCGTTAATCAAAATGGAAAAAAGAGAACATGATGACTTGGCCGAGCGCGGCCTACGGTATACCCGGGAGCATTTCGAAGAAATTCTGAGCCAGACGGAAACGTACGTGCGCCAGAACCCGACGCAGTCGCTTGCTTACGCGGTGCTGGCGGGATTCGTTTTAAATCGCCTGGGCATCGGGCGAATTCTCAGAGGTATCGTACGACTGGCGCTATTTGCGCTTAAACCGGCGATCCTGATTTACGGCGCGACGAAGTTATACGAAGCGGCGCAGGACGAAGAATGATGTAGCGGCGTTCGCCGCGGCGAACGCCGAACTAATAAACAGGCGCTTGGCACAGGCGCCTCTGCAACGTTAGTCATCCAAGGTGAAGCCGACCTTCAGCGTGACCTGCCAGTGCGCGATGATTCCCTCCTCGAGATAGCCGCGCGTTTCGGCAACCTCGAACCAGCGCATGTTGCGGACGGTTTTCTTTGCCCGGGCAAGCGCGTTCTTAACAGCGTCTTCCATTCCGTTCGGCGACGAACCGACCAACTCAATCTTTTTGTAAACGTGATCAGACATGCCGAAACGTTAACGTTCGGCTTCGGAATAGAAACAAAAACCTCAAGGCTGGCTGGGTGAATGGCTTTGGGTTGCGCCGGTCAGATGCAGGTAGGAGAGCTCAACATTTTCCAGAAAGTGAGCCTGGTCATCCAGGAACAAGTCGCTGGAACGAGATTGAAGACTTTCGCGCTGCGGCGGATCGGCCGCGAACTGCGCCAATAACGCCTGCGAATGGGCGTACTGACCGCCGAACCATCCGTCGGGGTGAATCATGATTTCTCGTTGATGTACGTATGCTCGCAGGTTACCCGCAATCAGAATTGCGATCATGGCATAAATGAGCGGGTTGACTCGCGAGCGGTCGCGCGGACTGAGAAAACTGAGCCACGCGCTGACTCCAAAGAGAATCACAACGTGCACCGTCAACGTGTAGTACCAAAACGAATGATCGCGGATAGAATAAACGGCCGGATGGCGCAATCATCGTCGCCAGCAGGCCGATTATTGCGATGATCGAGACAACTGAGACCGCGAGGAGGGTTAAATGGTTGCGATTGATTGCCCTTCGCCATTTCCAGGCAATCCCGATGGCTGCGACGACGATGATCGAAGCCAACACAAGAAACGGAGCATTGCCAAAGAAGAAGGAGACTTGTTGCTGAAAGAGGTGCCATGTTTTCGCCGGCAAAGCAGGATCGAGAAGCTTCGACCATGGCAGCTGTTGATAGGAAAAATTTGGCCAGTAGCCGTTGAGGGCGTAGATCAGCCACGGCGCGAAAATGCGATTGTAGAAAATTGTCGCGCCGATAGCGGCTGCATTGACGAAGATGACACGGAAATAACAGCGCTCAGCGGATTGTCCGCGCACTTTCGCGATTAGCCAAAGGATCAACACCACGAATGTCGCGCTGATCAGGTAGTAGAAGCCCTGGCGATCGCAGAGCGCCACGCCATTCAAGGCGAGAACCCTCCGCGCTCCCCAAAAATAAACTGCGCTGAGCGCGCTTAATCCGAGGACGCCGCTGAGCGGAACGAACACGAGGACATGATGGTCGAGGAGAGCCGCAAATACTCTGGCGTCGATCAAATCGAAGACATAACTGAGCTCGCGCGCTTGATATGCCCCCCAGTCGTTAATTTGAGGATCGAAAATTTGGGCGAAGAAGGGCCGATTCTGCAAATAGTTGAGGACAAACTCCATTGCTTCGCTGTCGATGATGCCGCGGCCCCAAAATGTGATTGCATGAACAATCAAGCCGATCGGCAGAATATATGCCGCCGCGATCAAAACCGGTCGCGCGAAATGACCGATGCGAACAGCGAAAGGGTGAAGCTGATCGGGACTTGCCACGGCGTGAATGCTGGCCGATTCGGAAAACGGACGCAACTTTCCGTTGAGTGCCTACCGGACGGTTGCTAGCCTGAATTGTTCAATGAAGGTCGACAACCGCAACATCGAATCGCATTTAAAGGAAAAGCGCGTCTTCAAACCGGCGAAGGAGTTTGCGCGGAAGGCGCGGATCAAGAACCTCGCGCAATACCAGCGAATGTATCGCGAGTCGATCAAGCGGCCGGACAAATTCTGGTCGCGCGAGGCGAAGGAGCTTTCCTGGCAAAAGCCGTGGCGAAAAGTCCTGGAATGGAAAGCGCCGTTTGCGAAATGGTTCATCGGCGGAAAACTCAATCTTTCCGAGAACTGCCTGGATCGACATCTCACCACCCACCGCCGCAACAAGGCCGCAATTTTGTGGGAAGGCGAGCCGGGCGAAAAGCGAACGCTCACTTACCAGCAATTGCACCGAGAAGTATGCCGGTTCGCAAACGTTTTGAAGCGAAACAAAATCGGCAAGGGCGATCGCGTCATTATTTATCTGCCGACTATTCCCGAAGCTGCGATCGCGATGTTGGCTTGTGCGCGTATCGGCGCGGTCCACTCGGTTGTTTTCGGCGGATTCAGCGCGGATTCAATTCGCGACCGGATCCATGACAGCGGCGCGATTGCACTGATCACCGCGGACGGGAGTTATCGCCGGGGCGGAATTGTGCCGCTTAAGAAAAATGTGGATGACGCGCTCCGCGTCGGGACCTCGGTGAAACGCGTGATTGTTTTCCAGCGCGCGCACAATCAAATCCACATGGAAGAAGGCCGCGATGTCTGGTGGCATCGCGAGCTGGAATACGTCGATGACAATTGTCCACCGACAGCGCTCGATAGCGAACATCCGCTTTACATCCTTTACACCAGCGGTTCGACCGGGAAGCCGAAAGGAATCCTCCACACCACCGGTGGTTATCTGGTCGGAATCTATTCGACCACGAAATACGTGTTCGATATTCGAGACGAGGATATTTTTTGGTGCACGGCTGATGTCGGATGGGTGACCGGGCACAGCTACGTCGTTTATGGTCCGCTCGCGAATGGCGCGACCACTTTCATGTATGAAGGCGCGCCGAATTGGCCGGAACCGGACCGCTTCTGGCGAATCATTGAGCAGAACCGCGTGAACATTCTCTACACCGCGCCGACCGCGATCCGCGCGTTCATCCGTTGGGGCGATCAGTGGCTGAAGAAACACGACTTGTCGTCGCTGCGTCTGCTTGGCACCGTCGGCGAACCGATTAATCCGGCGGCGTGGATTTGGTATCACAAGATGATCGGCGGCGAACGTTGCCCGGTCGTCGACACCTGGTGGCAAACGGAAACGGGCGCGATCCTGATCACACCTTTGCCCGGCGCGATTCCGACGAAACCCGGGAGCGCCACGCTTCCGTTTTTCGGAGTCGATCCGGCGGTTGTCGATCCGAACGGAAAGGAAGTCGGCGCGAATGTCGGCGGCAAACTAATTATCCGACGTCCGTGGCCGTCGATGTTGCGGACGATTTACGGCGACAAGCAACGATACCAAAAACAGTACTGGAGCGAATACAAAGGAAATTATCTCACCGGCGACGGCGCACGGCGCGACCAGGATGGCTATTTTTGGATCGTCGGCCGCATCGATGACGTGCTCAATGTCGCCGGACATCGCCTCGGGACATCGGAGATCGAGAGCGCGCTCGTGAGTCACGCAAAAGTCGCAGAAGCGGCGGTCGTTGGCAGGCCGGACGAATTGAAAGGACAAGGCGTGGTCGCTTTCGTGACCGTGAAAACGGGAGTCGACGCTTCGAACGATTTGAAGACTGAATTGCGCGAGCACGTCGGCACGCACATCGGCGCAATTGCGAAACCGGATGAAGTGCGCTTTGCCGAAGCGTTGCCGAAAACACGTAGTGGAAAAATCATGCGTCGGCTGCTCAAAGAAATCGCGAGTGGCGCGAAAGTCACGGGCGACACAACCACCTTGGAAGACTTCAGCGTGCTGGCAAAACTGTCCGAATCGGACGAGTAGGAAGCGATGAGTTTTATTCGCACAGGCTTGCGCGAGATCGGATTGAAAATCCGGCGGCAACGGACGCGCATGGTCCTGCGACACGAGAAACGTTTGCTCCAGAAAAGCGAAATCATTCTCGGGCGCGAAGGAACTTCGCAGGCGGCGAATTTTCCCGAGCTGCGGAATGAGATTGTGGCTCTAAAAAAGCTCGAGCAGGAACAAAAAGAAGTCGCTCTTCGCATCGCGCAAATCGAAGAGGGAATCAAAAAGGTTGAGGCGCAGCGGCAAGCGAACGCGAGAGAACAAAGCGAAGCGATGGCGAAATTGGAGGCTGAGAAGAAGCCAATCCAGCAACGTCGCAACGATGCCAAGAGCGCCGCTGAGTTGTCTGAGCGCGAGGTGAACGCGGTTGAACGCCGGATTCGCGAGAATGATGAAGCCGACCAGGAGTTGCTCAGAAAATTGTCCGAGCTTCAGGCGCTCACGCCGCCGCCGGCGGATCTGGAAGCGCAAACTGCCAGCATCAGCGCACGGCGTGCACGTCTACCGGAAGAACGGGCCGAGCTTGTTCGCGCCCGGCTTGGCAGCAGCGGCGCTTCACGGATTGCCAAGGAGAAACTCGTCGCCGCCGAAGAAGAACTTTCCGCGATTGAAAAAAATATCGCGAAAGTTCGCGCTGAATATGAAATGCGCGATCGCGGTTTCGGGGACAACATCCGCGCGCAGCAGGACGCCGTTCGCGACGCCAAACAACATCATCAGGTGGTGGAGGAGCGAAAAAATCCGGCTTATCTCAACATCGGACGCCATCTTGCGTCTCAAGGGATTGCACCGCCGAATGCGCCGCATCTGCTCGGCGGCGTGCGCAAACATCGCGTCGCGTTGAATCGACATCAGCAACACAACGACGAGCTCGCGTTACTCTCCCGGGGCATCGACAAACAGGAGCTGCGCCAGTTTTATTTCAGTGTCGTCTCGGTAATCGCGTTACTGGCGATTATTTTACCACTAGTCGCGAAATCGCCGCGCAAGCGCGAGTGGCTGCCGCAGCAAATCGAAGCGATTCTATCGATCAATACCGGACAATTTGAGCGCGACGATTTGCCAAAACGCTGGCATAAAGACCAACCCGACCTCTGGCAGAACGTGTGGAACGGATTGATCGGTCCGGCAGCGCACGTGCCAACTCTCAATCTGTCGCGGGACACATTGCGAATCACCCGCGCGGCGACCACTTCCGACATTGGGACTGTTCGCGAATTTATCCTGATTGAGAACCAGAGCGATGTTTCGCAAATCATCCGCTCGGTCCAAAGTGACAAAGAATTTCACAAGCGCACGGTTAGCGGATTGGCCGTCTGGGAAAAACCTGATCTTGCGCTGGCGCGCGTCGGTCCAAGTACCCTCGCCGTAGGGAGCTCGACTGAAGTGGATGAACTGGTCAGGGTCCGGCTCGGAATCGACCTCGACCTGAAAATTACCGGGCAATTGTTCGACCGGTTCGAAGCGTTGGATCGCGAGAGCGCGCTGCGCTTGATCTCGCGGAGTCCACCTGACTTGCCGCGTATGTTTCATCCGATTTTTGCGCCCGAGTTGCTGGAAAATTCGCAGTTGCTCGGGCTCGCCTTGACCCTGCAAAATCCGGTTAAGGCACGTTTGTTTTTGAAACTTAAAACTCCGGAATCGGCATCGGAGTTCGCGCGCACTCTGCATAACGAGCCGCAACGCTGGCTGCGTTTGCAGGATTCCAACCTCCTCCTCTACACGCAGCCTCCGGAAATTACCCGACAGGCAGCCAACCTCGAGCTGCGTTTCAATGTGCCGGAGGAAACGGCACGCCTTCTTTTGCAGCGCATCGCAAAAACCGACATTGCCAGCTCCGTTGCTGGCGATTGAACGCCGGGTCGATTTGCGCTTATAATGCCGGCTCAATGTCTCGACGCCTGAGCCTCACAATCATCTTCACTGCCGCGACGTGGACCTTGCACACATCTCAAGCAGCCAATCCGCAACTGGTCGACATTGCCATGGTCGATCCGACCATCGTGATCGATCTGCGCTACGCGACTGAGCATAACGTGACCGGACATCCGTTGTATCCGCGCGGAATGCGGGCCCTCATTTTGCCAAGTGTCGCGCAACAGCTCGCCGGCGCGCAGAATTATCTCAAACAGTTTCGTTACCGGCTGAAAATTTGGGACGCGTATCGGCCGAAGGAAGCGCAGGAGTTGCTCTGGAAATACGCGTCGAAGGACCAATACGTCGCAAATCCGGAAAAAGGTTTTGGCTCGATGCATTCCTACGGCGTTTCGGTAGACGCAACATTGGTGGACGATTGGAGTCAGGACGCGAGCATGCCGACCAAGTTCGACGAGTTCACGCCCCAGGCGATGCTACGTTATACCGGTCGTGATCCGCTGGTGAAACAGCATTTAACGCTTTTGCAGGTGGCGATGTCACGCAACAATTTCTATGGCTTGCGCGTCGAGTGGTGGCATTTCACCACCGCCGATTGGAAAAAATATGTCCCGTATTGGGAAGACAAACAAATGTCGCAAACGGGCGAAAGTCCATCGCCGAAAAGTTGAAACCGGATTCCGGGTCTAGGAATTCCTGAATTCATGATCGACTCCATTCTGCGCGACTTACGTCAGCCCGAATATATTCACGTCCTGATCAATCCGTTGCCGATCTATGGCTTGGCGATGGGATTGCTCGGATTAATCGTCGCGTTTTTTTTGCGAAGCCGCCACGCGCAGATCGTCACGCTCATCATTGTACTGGTCAGCGCCGCCTCGGCCTGGCCAGTCTATGAATTCGGAGAACAGGCTTACGATCGTGTTTTGTCGATGGCCGATGAGCCGGGACAAGCATGGCTCGATGAACATCGTGACCGCGGCGAAGATTGCATTTGGTTCTTTTATGGGTTGGCGGCGTTGAGTGCGTTCGCCTTGGTCGCGCCGCGGAAATGGCCGCGTTCGGCTACGCCACTGGTCGCATCAGTGATCTTGTTGAGCGCCGTAACTTTGGGATTTGGAAGCTACATCGCTTACGCCGGCGGCAAGATTCGTCATCGCGAATTCCGCAACGTCCCGCCGCCGGCGAAAAAGGCGGATCACGAACACTAAGATCGATATCTCGATTTAAGCGACCGTTGTGAGCACGGATCTTGAGCGCGCCGAGCAGAATGTCGAAACCCGCAGCGAATCGCTCAAGAAACCGCTCGGGCTATTCGACCTCGTTCTCACCCAAATTCTCTTCGTAGTCGGCTCAACCTGGGTCGGCACCGCCGCGAAACTTGGACGAGCACATCTCTTCTTCTGGTTGCTCGCCATTTTGCTCTTCTACATTCCGCAGGCCGCGGTCGTGATTTACTTGAATCGCCGGATGCCGCTCGAGGGTGGCATTTATCAATGGGCGAAACTTGGCTTCAACGAGTTCGCCGGTTTTATCGTGGCGTGGAACGTCTGGCTGCTCTCCATCACCGTCATCGCTTTGGGCGGAATGTTCACGACCACGAACATCTCCTACGCCATCGGTCCGAGCGCTGCCTGGATGCCGAACAGCAAATTGTGCGTGTCGGTAATCAGCTCGGCCTTGGTCGCCGGTCTCGGTTGGACCTGTATTCGTGGCTTGTCGTTAGGCAAATGGCTGCACAATGTTGGCGCGTTCGCGATGCTTCTGGTTTACGGCGCGCTGATTTGCCTGCCCTTACTCGGTCTCGTTCGTGGCGAATTGAAAAGCTATCAACCGCTCCAGCTCGCACTGCCCACGATGTCGATCTTCTATTGCTTTAATATTTTCAGCAAACTGTCTGTCGGCGCATTGAGCGGATTTGAATACGTCGCCATTCTGGCTGGAGAAACGCGCGCTCCAGCGCGAGACATCGGTCGCTCAGTCATCATAGCTTCGCCGGTCGGGCGCAATCGCTTCCGTTGGAATTTTATTGATGACCGCGCGATCGATATCGTCGACTAGTGTTCACGTAACTGGAAGCTCCCGACTGCCGATGGTTGCGGGATGGGACCGCTTACTGCCGGCCTGGTTCTCGCGCCTACACCCGCGATACAAAACGCCCGTCAATTCGATCATTTTCGTCGGCGCGACCACGCTCATGATTGCGGTCACGAGTCAAATCGGCGCCGGTATTCAGGAAGCGTTTCAATTGGTGGACAACGCCGCCAACGTTTTCTACGGGATCGTTTACTTCATGATGTTCGCGATTCCGATCTTTGGCGCCGGCGCGATTCGTTCCGGCGCGCCGATCTGGTTGCGTGTCGCCGCGATTTGCGGCGCCGGCGTCTCGTTGTCCGCGATTTTTTTTACGGTCTATCCGATCATCGACGTTCCGAGCCCGCTGAGTTTCGCCGTGAAGATTATTGCCGTAACCGCAATCGCGAATGCGATCGGCGTCGGTATTTACCTGATCGGCAAACCCAAACGCCGCTACGATTCACAAGGATGACCGGTTAAAGCGGTCATGTTCAGCGGCAACTGTCGGCCACCCAGCGCAAATATTCGGGTAATCCATCGGAGACTGGAAAGAAGATGATCTCGGGGACTTCGTAGGGATGAAGCGAGCGCACTTTTTCCTGAAAAGCAGACTGTCGATCTTCGCTCAACTTAAAGATAACGAGCGTTTCGTTTCCGGTTTCGACTTTGCCTTTCCAGCGGTAAATCGACTCGACTGCGGGCAAAATGTTTGCGCAAGCCGCGAATTTTTCAGCAACGACCTGATTTGAAACGCGTTGCGCGGTCTCGCGATCCGGGAACGTGCTTAGCGCGAGCAGAACTCTTACCGCCATTTGTCAGGCAGGAACAAGCGATTCGGTCCGCCTCGCCGGCTCGAAATGCCCTGGCGGCTCG
>QHOI01000007.1 GCA_003218705.1 Verrucomicrobiota bacterium
CATTCGTAATTGATCGCGGTAAAAACGAGGACAACGAAAATAACGAGAAAGCGCGGGATCGATTTCTTCGTTTTCCAGTTGATCGCTTTGAAACTGGGATATTCGAACCGACTGAACATCATGAAGGAAAGGAAAAGCAGCAGCGGTGGCAAAACGAATTTCCATCGGCCGAGATGATGTTCGCCTTCGGCGAGCCAAAGCAAAAACAGTGTGATCGATGCGATCAACCCGGCAGCGGCGGGAATCGGAAAACCAGTGAAGTTTTTCCGGCCGTCAGTCACGGCTTCTCTTTCGTGATTGGCCGATGCCGTGTTGAAACGGGCCAGACGCAGCGCGCCACAAGACAGGTAAACGAAAGCAATGATCCAACACGCATTCGGAAATTCGTTGAGGACGACCCGATAAACCATCAGCGCCGGTGCGAGCCCGAAGGAAACAATGTCGGCGAGCGAATCGAATTCGCGACCGAACGCGCTTTCGTGTCCGCCCAGACGTGCCAGTCGTCCATCCAAAAAATCGAAAACGAAAGCGCCGAGGATGAACCAGATGGCGGCGTGAAAAAGATCGGCGGCAGCATCCGCGTTTGTACTTTGCAAAAGCGCGCCCTCCAAAATCTTGAGCGTGGCCGTGAAACCGCAGAACAAGTTCCCCGCGGTCATTAAATTCGGGATAAGATAAATCTTGGACGGTTGCTCGTTCATGAATCGGAGAGCCGTGCGATGATTGTCGATCCACCAGCCACGTGTTCGCCCGCTTTCACCAGCACGCTGGCGGTGAGCGGCAAGTATACTTCCGTTCGAGAGCCAAAGCGAATCATTCCAAAGCGCTCGCCCTTGGCCAATTGGTCCCCGACCTCCGCCCAGGCAACAATTCTTCTCGCGATAGCGCCGGTGAGTTGCCTAACCACGACGGTCACGCGCGGATTTTCAATTCCCCAGGTCATCGCTTCGTTTTTCTCTGAGCAATCCTGACTGCGCGCATCGAGACAGAGTCCTTCATGGTGTTGCCGGTAAGTGATTCGGCCCTCAATTGGCGCGCGATTGGTGTGCACGTCAAAAATCGACAGGAAAATCCCCACCCGGCGCATCCTGGTTTTCAAAACTTCGCTCTCTTCGACTTCGGAAATGTCCGTCACGGTCCCGTCCGCAGCGGCGAGAACCGCGTTCCGATCCGCCGGAATATTTCGATCCGGATCTCGAAAAAAGAAAAGCGTGTAGAGAATCAGGACGAAAAACAACAGAGACAACCAAGCGTTAAGAAACCAGCTCACGAGTGCGAGAAAAAATAAAATCGCAAGAATCCAGCGAGCTTCGGCGAGGGTTTGGAGGCGCATGGAGAGCGCACATTTTCGGGGCACAAAAGAGGCTGGTCAAGAGGGCAAAAAAAGCTGTGAATAAGTTGGGACGGCCGACCACAATATCGTGGGCTTTGGCCGCCCCCAGCCTCCAACCTGTAGCGGAAATAAGTCTCTTGGCAGCACGAGATTATTAGTTGTTTTTTGAGACGTTTTCGCTAGCTTCTTACGATGCCAGCTCGAGCCGCCGTCTCCGTCGATCCAGACGACGAAAAATCGATCGAAAGAAATCGTCAGCGCGAGTTCTCCAACGTCAACAAACTGCAAAAATACGACGCCGCGCAGATCGACAAGCTCGAGGGCTTGGAGGCAGTCCGGAAACGGCCTGCGATGTATATCGGCGACCCGGATGAGCGCGGTTTGCACCACATGGTGTTCGAAGTTCTCGACAATTCGATCGACGAACATCTCGCCGGATTTTGCGACAAGATTGATGTAGAGGTTCACGTCGATGGCAGCGTCTCGGTGCGCGACAATGGCCGTGGTATTCCGGTCGATATTCACCCGAAATGGAAAATGCCGGCTGTCGAGCTGGTCCTAACGAACCTGCACGCGGGCGGAAAATTCGGGCAAGGCGCTTACAAATATTCCGGCGGTCTGCACGGTGTCGGAGCAAAGTGCACCAACGCGCTCTCGGAATGGTTTAAGGTGGAGGTTTCGCGCGACGGCAAGGTCTATCACATGGCCTTCGCCAAAGGAAAAACGACGCAAAAACTGGAAGTCATCGGCGAGGTCAAGGGCAAAAAGACCACCGGTACACTCATCACCTTCCTGCCTGATCCGACGATCTTCACGATCACGACCGAATTTAAATTTGAGCGTCTCGCGACCCGGTTGCGGGAGCTGGCGTTTCTAAATCCAGGTCTCGAAATCAATTTGACCGATGAACGCGGCGATGCGCCAAAGAAGGAAGCATTTCTTTACAAACACGGCATCGAGGAATTCGTAAAGCAGCTGGGTGAAAACAAACAGGTATTGCACCCCAAGCCGATCGTGATTTCGCGGCAGCGCGACGAAGTGTTTGTCGATGTTGTCTTGCAATACAACGACAGTTACAACGACCAGATTTTGCCGTTCGCCAATTCGATTCCGAATCCAGACGGCGGCACGCATCTCACCGGGTTCCGGACGGCGCTGACTAAAGCCGTCAATCAATACGCGAAGTCGAATAGTTTGATGAAGGAAAAGGACCCGTCGATTTCCGGCGACGACGTTCGCGAAGGTTTGATCTGCGTGCTTAGCATCAAACTTCCGAATCCCCGGTTCGAATCGCAGACCAAGGTCAAGCTGGTCAACACTGAGATCGACGGCATCGTCAACTCGGCGGTTTACGAAGGTTTGATGACCTTCTTCGACAAGAACCCGCCGGTCGCGCGGCGTATCTTCGAAAAAATTCTGACCGCGGCGCGAGCCCGCGAAGCTGCCCGCAAAGCGCGCGAGACGATCCGTAAAGGCGCGCTCACGGGCGGCGGTTTGCCTGGGAAACTGGCCGACTGCTCCGAACGCGATCCGGAATTGACCGAGCTTTACATTGTGGAGGGCGATTCAGCCGGCGGTTCGGCCAAACAAGGGCGCGACCGGCGTTACCAGGCGATCCTGCCGATCCGCGGCAAGCTGATCAACGTCGAGAAAGCCCGCGAAGATCAATTTCTCAAGAACACCGAGATCCAATCGATGATCACGGCGATTGGCACTGGCATCGGCAAACCGCGCGAAGAAGATGGCGCCGGCAACGGCAAACAGGAGGAAGGCCGGTTCGACATGTCGAAGCTTCGTTACGGTCGCATCATTATCATGACCGACGCCGACGTCGACGGATCGCATATTCGCACGCTGCTCCTCACGTTTTTCTTCCGGCAAATGACTGATCTCGTTCGCGCGGGCAAAATTTACATCGCGCAGCCACCGCTTTACCAGATTAAGCGCAAGAAGCGCGAGGAGTACGTCGACGACGACGTGCAATTGAACAAGATTCTGATCTCGCTCGGCGCGGAAGACGTGAAGCTGAAGAATCTCGCTGATGGCAAAGAGGTCACCGCGGCGCAGCTGAAAGACATTCTCGAGTCACTGGAGAAACTGGCGAAGCTTAGCGAAGTCGTACGTCGTCATGGCGGCGACTTCGAGGCGTATCTTGAACAGCGCAATTCCAAGTCGGGCAAGCTTCCCGCCTATCTGGTGAAAGTCCGCGAGGGCAATGATGAGACCGTTCATTATTTTCACGACGAGAAAGCGGTCCGGAAATTTCACGAGGCGAATCTCGATCTCAATTTGTTCGACACCCAGATGGAACAGGAATTGTTGCCGCTGGGCGATGCTCAGGCGCCAGCGGCCAAAACCAACGGCGTTCGACGCCGCGCCAAGCTGGTCGAGCTCCACGAATCGGCCGCCATCCAGAAAATTATCGCCGAGCTGGCGCGGAAAGGTCTGAAGGTCGATCACTACGCGGCAAGCGACCGCCCGATTTTCGAATTGATCGAAGGCGAAGGCGAAAAAGCAAGCACCCATCCGCTCTTTTCGATCCCGGAAATTCTCGAGAAGATTTTGGAAATCGGCCGGCGCGGCGTGCAGATCAAGCGCTTCAAAGGTCTCGGCGAAATGAACGCCAAAGAATTGTTCGAGACGACGATGAATCCCGAGAAACGCAAGCTGCTCAAGGTGGATCTCAATGATGACAACGCGGTCGATGCCGACAAAATGTTTACGATTCTGATGGGCGACGTCGTCGAACCGCGACGCCAATTCATCGAGGACAACGCATTAAACGTCCGAAACCTGGACGTTTAAAATGACGAAGCACGAATTTCGAATGTCGCGGGAACAGTTGTTAGGCCAAGCGCCTGCTCATTACTTCGTGATTCGTCATTAGACTTTGTGTATAACGCGAACGAAAAAGTTGATCCGGTAAATGTAGCCGAGGAAGTGTCGAGGTCGTTCCTCGATTACTCGATGTCGGTCATCATTTCGCGCGCATTGCCGGACGCGCGCGACGGATTGAAACCTTCGCAGCGCAGAATTCTCTACGCCATGCACGATTTGTCGCTCTTCCCCGGGCGGCAGCATCGGAAATGCGCGAAAATTTGCGGTGACACGAGCGGTAACTATCACCCCCACGGCGAAGCGGTGATTTACCCCACCCTCGTCCACATGGCGCAAGCGTGGGCAATGCGCGAACGGTTGGTGGACGGTCAGGGCAATTTCGGATCGGTCGAAGGCGATCCGCCCGCGGCCATGCGTTACACCGAGGCGCGCATGACGCATCTCGGCGCCGCGCTCATGGTCGACATGGATAAGGACACAGTCGATTTCGTTCCGAACTACGACGAGACGCGGACCGAGCCGACTGTTTTCCCGGCGGCGTTTCCAAATCTTCTCGTCAACGGCGGCACCGGCATCGCGGTTGGCATGGCGACGAACATTCCGCCGCACAATTTGGTGGAAGTGATCGACGGCATTTGCGCGCAGATCGACGACCCCGACATCACTCTCGACGAATTGATGAAGCACGTGAAGGGGCCGGATTTCCCTACCGGCTGCGCGATTTTAGGAACTACTGGTGTTCGCCAATACCTCGAGACCGGCCGTGGCAGCATGAAAGTGCGCGGCAAAGCGGGCGTCGAAGAAATCAAGGGCGGGAAAGAGCAAATCGTCATCACGGAAATTCCTTACAACGTTAACCGCGCCACCCTGGTCGAGCGCATCGCCGATTTAGTGAATGAGAAAGTTCTGAGCGAGATCACGGCGGTCCGCGACGAGTCGGACGAAAACACGCGCGTCGTAATCGAACTCAAGCGCGACGCCAATCCCAAGATCGTCATCAACAATCTTTACAAGCACACCGCGATGGAAAGTTCGTTCGCGGTCATCATGCTGGCGATCGATCACGGCCGCCCGAAGCTACTCTCGCTTAAGGAAGCAAACGCGGCTTATATCGAACATCGGCGCGAAGTTGTTTTGCGGCGGACACGCTTCGAGCTGCGCAAGGCCGAGGAACGGGCCGAGACCCTCGAAGGGTATCTCATCGCGCTCGCAAATCTGGACGAATTCATTCGGATCATTCGCGGATCAGCCAATCGCGAAGAGGCGCGAATCAAACTGCTCGCGTTCGAGTTCACTAAAAAGCAGGTCGAGAAGATCGGCATTCTGATTCGCAATCCCGCGCGCCTGACGGATGGGCGTTACGCCTTCAGTGAGCACCAGGCGAACCAGATTCTCGATCTTCGCTTGTATCAATTGACCGGCCTCGAGCGGGAGAAGATCGACAACGAATACAAGGAGCTGATCAAGACGATCCAGGACCTGCGCGACATTCTGGCCAAAGAGCAGCGCGTTTTCACGATTATCAAAAAAGAGCTGCGCGAATTGCGGGATAAACATGGGTCGCCGCGTCTAACTCAGTTCGCGGTCGATGAAGGCGAGATCAACATGGAAGATCTCATCGCCAATGAGGGCTGCATCATCAGCATCACCCATGGCGGTTTCATCAAACGCACGGCGGTGAGCGCATTCCGCGCGCAACGCCGTGGCGGTAAGGGCGTGATCGGGATGACGACGCGCGAGGGGGCGACGGAAGAAGAAGAGGGCGATTTCATCGAGCATCTCTTCACCGCGACCACGCACGACTACCTGATGTTTTTCACAGAGTCGGGCCGCGCCTACGTCGAAAAAGTGTACGAAATCCCGGAGATGGGGCGCGCGGCCAAAGGACGCTCAATCGCGAACATTCTCGAGTTGCGACCAGATGAGAAAATCGCCGCCACGATTCGAATCCAATCAAAGAAATCCGGCGTTGGCCCGAATGCGGTCGATCAAACCTGGGACGAAAATCTTCACATCGTTTTCGCGACACAGTCCGGCATCGTCAAGAAATCGAACCTTTCCGATTATCGGAACGTTCGCAAAGGC
>QHOI01000008.1 GCA_003218705.1 Verrucomicrobiota bacterium
TGGGTTCGCGTGATGCGCTGGCGGCGTCCACGCCACTTGCATGTCGAAATTGCCTTCGTCCATCGCCAAAGTCCGTTCCAGAATTCGCGTCGCCACCGGTCCGGCCACACTGCCGCCGTGCTCACCGCCTTGCACCATTACCGCGACCACATACTTCGGATGATCGAACGGCGCAAAGCAGGCGAACCATGCCACCGTATCTTTGTGCCCACGGTCGGTCGCTTGCGCAGTTCCTGTTTTGCCCGCGACCTGCACGTTCTTAAGTCGCCCACGACCGCCAGTGCCGCCGTCTTCATTCACTACTCTCCATAAACCTTTCCGCACCAGTTCGATCTGGTCGGGCGTAACTTCTCTGCGCAAATCCGAGCGCATTCGCGGTGTCTGCGGCACTGCGACTTTGCCATGCTCATCCAGAACCGGTGAACCATCCTGATTCAAAACCTTATCGACCAGCCGCGGATAATAACAGGTGCCGCCGTTGGCGATCGTCACGTAGGCCATGGCCAATTGCAACGGCGAGACAAGCGTGTACCCCTGCCCAATCGACACGTTCGCGGTTTGCGCTTGCGACCATCTCTCCTGCGGATGATGAATCTGCATCCACTCGGGCCCAGGCAGATTGCCAACTTGCTCTCCCGTCAACTGCAAGCCCGATTCTTCCCCGATGCCCAGCATTTTTCCGACCGTATCGATCGATTGAATGCCGGCCGCATTTCCGAACTGATAGAAAAATGAGTCGCACGAAACTTTGATCGCTTCGGACAAGCCGATGTTGCCGTGGGTGTAATGTTTTTCATTCACCCAGCACTGAAAAAAGTGATCGCCATAACTGACACCACCTCCGCAATTGTAATGCGCGTTAGTCAGATTTTTTCGTAACCCCGCAAGCGATGTGATCAATTTGAATGTCGATCCCGGCGGAAGCGCGCTCACTGCGCGGTTCACCAATGGATCGCCTTCATCTTTGCGCAACGCTTGCCAGTCTTTGGCTTTGATGCTCGGAATAAATGTGTTCGGATCGAATGATGGCACCGACGCCATCGCAAGAATGTTGCCATTGTTTGGATCGACAACGACCGCCCCGGCGCGGCTGACCGCGCGCAAAGCTTCATCCGTGATCGCCTGAATCCGCGCATCGATCGTTAGAAAAACGTTCGCGCCTTGTTGCGGCGGATCTTCGCGCAGCACGCCGTCGATTGTGCCTTTCGCATTGCGACGCAAATGACGCACGCCTGGTTTGCCACGCAGATAATCGTCCATCGCTTTCTCGATGTTTGATTTCCCATCCACATCGCCTTGATAGAACGTGAACTTGCGCGCTTCTTCCTTGTTGGTGTCATCCGGAGCGCCGACGTAGCCAAGTATGTGCGCCGCCAGCGCGCCGTAAACATACGAGCGCACCGGTTTGATCGCGATGTCCACGCCCGGAAGTCCGACATCGTGCTCGGAGAACTTCGCCATCGTCGAAAAATCGATGTCTTTGATGTAGGAATACGGGACTTCCGTGTCGTTCCGATAATGCCGCTCGAGGTCTTTCGAATTGTAATCGCGCGCAAGATCTAGATCGTTCAAACGCGGAACAATTCCGTCGTTAACGACCCTGATAATGTCCGCCTCCTTCACGTCCTTCGGCATCCCGCTGATGATAGCGCGATGTTCAGCCAATGGCGGTGGGCCGAAGCGTTCGCGATAGCCTTTCACCATTTCCGGAAGGTAAAAATCCACTTCGTAACTGGCGCGGTTTTGCACCAGCGTCAGACCGTTCCGATCTTTGATCTCGCCGCGGACCGATGGAATTCGGACCGTCGCTTGAGAGCTGCCCCGGATTTGCGCCGTCCATTCCGCGCCGTGTGCCACTTGGATCCACCAAAGCCGCAATCCAAGCGCGGTCATGCCGAGCAGCATCAACAATCCTAAAAATTGAATTCGTAAACGTGGACTAAGCCGGCGCTGATTCATTCGAAACTCCTCTCAGGCAAATAGGGATAACGCGTCACGCGCGCGACCCAGTTCAACATCCAAAAAATTACCGGCGCCATCAGCATTGCCATCAAACCCGGCCCGCCGATTTGCCACCAAACTTCGCGGGTAAAGAAAAGCGAACCGCGCCGGAAAGTGATCATGAGATATTGCGCCAAAATAATTGCAGACGTGCAGAGGCCGGTCAGAACACAATGAACTTCCCAGCGGCCGCGGATGAACAAAGGCCTTAGGCCATGCATAATTCCCGCCAGCACAGCGTAGAGAAGTATCGACCAGCCGAGCGAGATTTCAACTTTGGACCCGATCACCTGCACGGTCAGGGCGTCGAGTAAAACGCCCGCGAACAGCGCCAGCGCCAGCATCAACGGAAACGGCAGCGCCATCGCGCCGTAAAATACCAACACCGGCGCAATGTAGATGTGCGCGTGATACATCCAGTCGAGCGGCGGGATGAAGAATTCCGCGATTTGGGCCACGACCAACAGGACAAGTAATATGAAAAAGAAAATCATTTCCGTCCCGTGACCACGAACACGTCCTCCAGGTGGGACAGATCCACTGCCGGCGCCAGTTTCGCCTGACCGTCCAGTTCGCGAGCGCGAAAACTTTTCACCATCCCAATGAACAAACCGGACGGAAAAACTCCGCCGACACCGGAGGTGTAAGCTTTTTGTCCCGGCTGGAGGTTCGCTTGTTTCGTCAAAAAATTCAGGTCGAGCAGCGGCGCCAATCCGCCAGAGACGCGCTCACCCAAGACAATTCCCTGCTCGCGTGTGCCTTCAACCGACGCGGCCACTTTGCAATTTTCGTCCGTAACCAGAAGCACAATCGAGATGGTATTGCTGACCGTGGTTGTCTTTCCCACCAAACCTTCGTCCGTCACCACCGGCATATCGGTCTCGATGTGATCTTCTTTGCCGCGATTGATCGTCACTGTGTGCCACCAAGTCGACGCATCGCGCGTCACCACTTCGGCCGGAATCAATTTGAAGACCGAGCGCTCGCGATAATTGAGCGCGTGGCGCAGGCGATTGACTTCATGTTCGACATCGCGCAGCGCCGAATTGGTCGCGCGCAGTTGGCGATTATCGACCCCCAGCGAAGCGTTCTCCTTTTCCAGTTCTTCCAACGATTTCAATCCGGTCCGGACCGACGTGATTTGTTTCTGCAAACCGGAACCGGTGGTGAAGAACGGCGCCAGTATTTGATAAATTCTCGCCTGAAATTTACGAGTCGTATCCGCGCCGAAACTCAGGAAGTAACCCAAAATGGCGCCGAAAATCAGAAGCGCGATGATACTCGTCCGACTCATACCGATGTCGGATACCGGATAGCGGATAGCGGATAGAAAAGAGTTATCCGCGAATCAGAAGTCTTTCCGGTTTCCGCGTTCCGCTTTCCGCTTTTGTCAGCGCCACTGGCGATCTGCCGCAGCCACTTGACGCAAAAATTTAAGTTCATTCAGACATTTGCCCGTTCCTTCGGCTACGGCGCTGAGCGGATCTTCCGCAACATGGACAGGCAAACCAGTCTCCTCGCTCAAAAGTTTGTCGAACCCACGCAAGAGCGCCCCCCCGCCTGCCAAAACCAGACCGCGATCCACCAGGTCGGCCGAAAGCTCGGGCGGACAACGCTCCAATGTAATCCGCACCGAATCGACAATCGTCGAAATCGGTTCCAGCAAGGCTTCCCGCACTTCCTGCGACGTGATCATCAACGTCTTCGGCAATCCGGCCACTAGGTCGCGTCCCTTCACTTCCACGCTCGTTTCTTTTTCAGTTGGATAGGCCGAACCGATTTTGATTTTGATTTCTTCAGCGGTGCGCTCGCCCACCATCAAATTGTAGGCGCGCTTCATGTATTGAACGATCGCCTCATCCAATTCATCGCCCGCCACCCGCACGCTGCGGCTGAAAACAATTCCCGAAAGGGAAATCAGCGCGACTTCGGTCGTGCCGCCGCCGATGTCGATAATCATATTGCCCGCCGGATCCTGCACTGGCAGTCCGACGCCAATCGCCGCCGCCATCGGTTCCTCGATCAAATAAACTTCACGCGCGCCGGCGTGGGTCGCCGATTCGCGCACGGCCCGCTTTTCGACTTCGGTAATCCCGGACGGAACCGCAATCACCACGCGTGGCCTCGCCCGCACCCGACGGTTGTGCACTTTCGAAATAAAATGCCGCAACATCGCTTCGGTGACTTCGAAGTCCGCGATCACGCCGTCTTTCAGCGGGCGGACTGCGACGATGTTCGACGGCGTCCGGCCGAGCATGCGCTTCGCTTCATCGCCGACCGCGAGCACTTTATTGGTGCCGGCCTGCACGGCCACCACCGACGGCTCGCGCAAGACGATCCCCTGATCTTTGACGTAAACCAAGGTATTGGCCGTGCCGAGATCGATCCCGATGTCGTTCGATAAAAAGCCGAAAAGTCCGTTGAACATGAATTTATTTTCCAGCCCGCTCGGAAACGCTTATCTTCGCAGCAAACGGTGCGCCTCGGAGCGCGATTTCTAACCGGCTGAAACGCGGTAACATGAAACGCCGCGTCCCGCCGTCAAGCTCTTAATATATATAGAGCGACCTCACCGAAGTCCCAATCCCAGTGCCCAGGCTCCAAACCTCTAATTGAGCGTTGAACGTTGGGCGTTGAGCGTTGAACGTTTGCGTTAATGTCGAAAATTCTCGTCGCTCCATCTATCCTGGCCGCGGACTTCTCAAACCTGGCTGAGGAAGTTCGCAAAGTTGAGTCGGCCGGGGCCGATTGGATCCATTGCGACATCATGGACGGCCATTTCGTCGACAACATTTCGTTCGGTCCGATGGTCGTCGAAGTTGTCCGCAAACAAACGAAGCTTCCCCTCGATGTGCATTTGATGATTGAGCATGCTGACCATTACGTGCCGCGTTTTGTCGATGCCGGCGCGAACTCAATTACTGTTCACGTCGAGCCAGAAGCGAGACACGACGTCGGCAAAACCTTGCAACAAATTCGCGACGCCGGCTGTCGCGTCGGCCTGACTTTGAATCCAGCCACATCGTTCGATTTACTCGAACCGTTTCTGGACAAGATCGACATGTTGCTGGTCATGACGGTTCATCCCGGTTTCGGTGGCCAATCATTCCGCGCCGAGCAAATGGAAAAAGTGAAATGCGCTGCGGAATGGAACAAAACACGCGACCGCAAGATCGAGATCGAAGTGGATGGCGGAATCAATCCTGAGACGGCACGCGTCTCGATTCAAAACGGCGCCAACGTTCTCGTCGCCGGGACTTCGATTTTCCGCAGCGGCGATTACGCTAAAACGATCCGCGACCTGCGCGGAGACTGATTAGCGCTGCACCACCGGCTCGGCGTCTTCGGTCGTTTCCGCCATCACTTCGTCGGTTTGGGTGACGCGAACGACTTCTTCGATCGTCGTATTTCCTTTCGCGACGCGACGCCAACCATCCTGGCGCAAAGTTTCCATGCCTTCGGCAATGGCGCATTGCTTGAGCTCGCCGCCATCTTTCTTTTGCATGATCAGTTTCCGCAACGGCTCCGTCACGACGCAAATTTCGTAAATGGCAGCGCGGCCTTGATAGCCGGTGTGCCGGCATTGTTCGCAACCTTTGCCCCGCATGAATGCCGTGCCGAGCTCTTTTAGCGGGAACGCGATCTCCCCCAAATACTCGCCCGGATATTCGACTCTCTCGGCGCACTCCGGACAAATCGTGCGCACCAATCGTTGCGCGATGAACGACTTCACAACTGACGCGAGCAGGAACGGCTCCACATCCATGTCGAGTAACCGGGTGATGCCGCCGACGGCGTCATTCGTGTGCAGCGTGCTAAAAACAAGGTGGCCGGTCATCGCCGCACGAATCGCGATGTCCGCTGTTTCGATATCGCGGATTTCACCGACCATGACCACGTTCGGGTCCTGCCGCAGGATATGGCGCAGGCCGCGCGCGAACGTGAAATCGATCTCCGGTTTCACGTCCATCTGCAAAACACCCGGCAATTTGTATTCGACCGGTTCTTCGATCGTAATGATCCGGCGCGACACTGAATTGATCGTGCTCAAATAGCAATACAATGATGTCGATTTTCCGCAGCCGGTCGGGCCGGTAAGCAAAATGATTCCGTTCGGCTGCGCCAGAAGATGGCGGATCGTCTTC
>QHOI01000009.1 GCA_003218705.1 Verrucomicrobiota bacterium
TGGACCGTCGCTCGTCATGTTTGCAATTGCGCTCACGAGAGAAAACGAAGGGCGCCTCCTACATTCGCCGTAGCGTTATCGGGTTGACGGCAATCCGGTTTATTGAAAACCTCCCCGGGATTCAAAACGGGCCGATGGAATGGCTGGATCTCGATCTTGTGCAAACAGGGTAAACGGTTGTAGCCAAAGGCTACTGTCGATTCTGTTTGCTGGTTTTGTCGCGATCGCACTGCTTATTTCTACGTGCAACCTTCCGCCGATATTCTTTTAACCCGCTATTGGTCGTTCGGCGGCTATTATCTGCGCCGGGAAAATTCCGGCTCGGTATCGTCGGTCGACTTTCACAGCAACGAAGTCGGCGTGCGGACGACGATCAAATTCTAGCGCATCGGACGCGAAATTCTCGACCGAATTTAGGCCGCGTTCGGTCTGGAATTGTAAAGACCTCGGCGCAGGCCGTGGGCCGGTGGACGCAGTCCGGCCAGATATTGGGCATCAAAGGCGCGAAGCGCGGCGTCGACCGTTTGCCCGAGGCCGACAATTCCTTCTTCCACGCTCGGACCCAGGAGCGCAATCCAAAGTTGACTGCGAAGGAACAGCTGCGGCCGGCGCGCCGCCGAGGGACTCCCCGGATGCGCCGCGCAATAACGTTCCATCCGTTCGATCGCTACGATTGTTGGATCAAGCACTTGCTCCTTATTTGAACGAAACCCGTTGTTCTTTTTCATTCCACCCTCAAAACGCGCAATTGGCCCTGCGTGGATGTGCGTTTTATAGAAAAAGGCAGAGGAGCGTCTGGGATTGTCTGGTCGACGGCCTGCTTTGCCTCGTGTTTACGAGGAACGAAGCCGTACCATCAGATTTTGGCCTATAACTGGATTAACCGTTCGTCTGATTGCACAGGGAAGTGCATCTGCGATTCTCCATCGCGATGCCGCTTCTGACCCCCATCGAGGTCTCCAGCGCGGAGAAATTGGAGATTTTGCAGCGGTTGGACCGCTATCGGAAGTGGCATTCGCTTGAAGACAAACGGTATTGCCTCGCGTGCGGTCAAATCATTGAAGGACGCGAAGTGCTCGTGGTCGGCGGCACCCGCGGCTCCGGACCTTTGCGATTGATCTGTCCGACTCGAGACTGTCACTCGATTCCAATGGACTGGGTGATACCGACTGACGAAGTGCTGGCGCGGATGTCGATGTTGCAAGACGAAGAGAGTTTGCCGCGGAAAGCAATCGCTCGACCGCGCGAGAAGCTTTCGACGCGATTTCGCAAATTCGCGAGTCAGTTTCGTCGGGCGGCATAAAGCCACCGCGGCCGAACGAGGCGCACGCTCGCAGACTCCAATCTCAGCCGGCGGCCTAAGCTGCGTTGTCCAAGTCCAACGCGTCTAAGGATTTGACCTACCATTCAACCGGTGTGCGCCCCGATTGCGTGAAATGCGGTCATTTCTCATCGTTGGAATTACGCAAACCAGCGTGATGAAACGGAACGACGAAAACTCGCTAGGGGAAGACTTATGTTAAACCCAACTTTGCAGTACACGACCGGCTCCGTGATTTCCGATGAAGCACTAATGGAAGCAATCACCGACCATCGACCGGAAGCTCTGAACGAATTTTATTCGCGCCACGGCGGCAGACTTAAATCAGTCATCGGCAACGTCGTGCACGAGGAGGGCGACGCCGACGATGTGTTGCAGGACATTTTGTTGCAAATCTGGCATGAGGCCGATCATTACTCGCCCAAAGCCGGAAAGTTACTTGGCTGGGTAGTGACGCTCGCCCGTCGGCGGGCGATCGATCGGCTTCGCCGGAAACAAGCTTATTGCCGCGCCAAAGAACGTTACCAGGCGCATCTCAACGAACAACCGGCCGCGGCCCCTGAGACACATTCGTTTGGGGATGACATCTCGCGATCCGACCTCCGTCATTTCCTGTATCGCCGGCTCAATGTTCTACCCCAACATCAACGCGAAGCGCTCGAGCTGGCATTTTTTGCCGGAATGAGCCACCGCGAAATCGCCGCGGTCACTCGCGCGCCGCTTGGCACGGTCAAAACACGCCTCGAACTCGGTTTACAAAAGTTGACTCAGTCGCTCAGACCACTTCGGCACAAAATTTAGAATTTTCGGGCGCCGGGGGCTCCGTCAAACACGGCCTCAGGCAAATCGGAGCTCCCGGCAGGGCTTTTAGTTCAAATGATCGCTGATTGTCGATCTCTTATTCGTAAAAAGATGCGGCTCGGCCGCCTTTCCGTGAAATTTACCGGCCCTGTGTTACCTTAGCGGAATGGATACGCCTGAAATTACTGCTTACTTGAAGACTTATTGCGGTTGGAGCGCCGGCGTTCGGGCTGTGCTTGCCAAATACAATTTGCCTTACACCGAGAAAGACATCATCCAAAATCCAGCTTTCCGTTGGGAAATGGAGACAAAAAGCGGCCAGCCGCTTTCGCCCTGCGTTGAAATCAACGGTCAGGTGCTGGCCGATGTCAGCGGCGAAGAAGTCGAAAAATACTTGATCGACAACCGCCTCGTCCAGGCGAGCGGAGCGCAAACCGATGTGCCGCTGAACGCACCGTGCCCAACTGAGGTCCACGAAGGCCAGGTTAAGCTGAACTTTTAATTTGTGTAGGCCGGCGGTGGCTCTCCGCGCGCAACAACTGGATGCAACGTCACGTTGCTATTCTTCCGATTCGGTTTCGGGATCGGGCTTGAGCCCTTCTTCCTCCATCTTGCGGAGGACGTCGCTCATGTCGTCGACTTCGTCCCAAACTTCCTGGCTGACGTAGATCGGCGCCTTCTGCTGGGTCGCAATCGCGATGCAATCGCTCGGTCGCGCATCCAGCTCGATGATCTTCTTTTGCTGCAGTTCGTTTTCCGCGCGAATGATCGCGCGCGCGTAGTAGGTCGCGTTTTTCAGGTCATTGATGATCACGCGTTCGACTTTGGCGCCCAGCGCCGTCATCAGGTGCGCCATCAAATCGTGCGTCAACGGACGCTCCTTGGTGATATCGCGCATGAACATGGTGATCGCGCTCCCGACCGTTTGGTCGACATAGATAATGAAAACCTTGTCGTTGTTTCCAATGAAAACCGCGCACCCGCCGCTCGTCGGCAACACCGCCCGCACCTGCACTTCGATCACCGTTTTATTCATCCCCGCGCGAACGTTATCCGCAGGGGAAGGAAAAACAAGCGGCCTGAAAAAGTGTGAATAAGTTGAAAATTCTTACACGCTTCTCTTGATTAGTTGGCGCGCTGAATCATTATGCCGTTCGCGGCTGGGCCGCCGCGCCAAGAAGAGATGAAAGACTGGGACGTCGAGTCCGCGATCGCAACTTATAATGTCGATGGTTGGGGCGGCGGTTATTTCACTGTCAACGCCGAAGGCAATGTCGTTGCCAAACCCCTTCAGGAAAATGGCGGCAGCATCACCATTCTTGAAGTCGTAAACGAGGCGCGCTCGCGCGGATTGAGTTTTCCACTCGTCATTCGGTTCCAAGATCTGCTTCGCCACCGCGTCGAGTCGGTCAATCTCGCATTTCAAAACGCGATCACGGAATTCGGCTATCGCGGTCAGTATCGCGGCGTCTTTCCGATCAAGGTCAATCAGCTGCGCGAAGTCATCGAAGAAATTGTCGATGCTGGCCAGCAATTTCATTTCGGATTGGAAGCCGGCAGCAAACCGGAACTCGTCGCTGCGCTCGCCATGCACAAGGACGCCGAGAGCCTCATCATCTGCAACGGATACAAAGATCCCGCTTTTATTCGTATCGCGCTGCTCGGTCGCAAACTCGGGAAGTTGGTTGTCATCGTCGTTGAAAAACTCGAGGAGCTCGAGCAAACCATTCGGGCCGCAAATGAAGTCGGCGTCGAACCGATGATCGGCATTCGCGTCCGGCTTCACAGCAAAGGTTCCGGCAAATGGTCGCCCAGCGGCGGTGAGAACGCGAAGTTCGGTCTCGACACCACCAATCTGGTCGCCGCCAGCCAAATGTTAAAAGACGCGGGCTTCGCGCATTGTCTCAAGCTGATTCATTTTCATGTCGGCTCCCAGGTGCCGGATATTTCCACGATCAAACGCGCGGTGCGCGAAGCCGCGCGCTATTACGCCAAACTGTCGAAGCTCGGTCACGAACTCGGTTATCTTGATGTCGGCGGTGGTCTCGGCGTCGATTACGACGGGTCGGGCAGCGATTTCGACAGCTCGGCAAATTATTCACTAGAGGAATACGCCAACGACGTTGTCTGGAACATCATGGACGTGTGCGATGCCGAAGCCGTCTCGCATCCGGCCATTGTCAGCGAAGGCGGCCGGGCCGTGGTCGCCCATCATTCCGTGCTGGTGATGGAAGCTTTCAGTTCCATCGAGAAAACCGTGCCCCGGTTAAAAGTCGAGGCGACAGAAAAGGATCACAAGCTCGTCGGCGACATTCTCGACGTGAAACAGCGTCTCAAGCGCAGCAATCGGATCGAGAGTTTGCACGACATCCAGCAGATCAAGGAAGAAGCGCAGGAGACGTTCAACCTCGGCCTGCTCGAACTCGAATCGAAAGCGAAGATCGACACCCTCTATTGGCAACTCGCGCAGCAAATCGTCAACATGCATCGCGGTCTGCGCTACGTGCCTGATGAAGTAAAGGAACTCGAGACTTCTCTTAGCGATCAATACATCTGCAATTTTTCTGTCTTCCAATCGCTCCTCGACCATTGGGCGCTCGGTCAGCTTTTTCCGATCATGCCGATTCATCGCCTGACGACTGCGCCGGATCGACAGGGCACGATCGTTGACATCACTTGCGATTCCGACGGTAAAGTTTCCAAGTTCACCGATCTTCAGGACGTGCGCGATACGCTGCCCCTCCATCGGGTCATTCCCGGCGAAATTTATTATCTCGGCGTCTTCATGGTCGGCGCCTACCAGGACATCATGGGTGATCTGCACAACTTGTTCGGTCGCGTCACAGAGGCGCACGTATTTCTCGATCCGGATGAAGAATCGGGCTGGTACATCGAGGAAGTCATTGAGGGCAGCACCATCGGCGAAGTACTGGCCATGACGCAGTGGGATAAAATCGAATTGATGCGATTGCTCAAAACGCAAGTCGACGCCGCGATCAAAACCGATTTTCTGAAGCCGAGCGACGCCATGAAGCTTCTCGCCGATTACGAGCGGCTTTTGCAGGAATACACTTACCTCTCCCTCAACGGCACAAAGCTTGTGCCGCAGCCGGGCAACTGGCTCCCGCTAAGTTGATTGCACCGCGACAAAATCACTGATCGCTTTGGCGATTCTTTGATCGACATCTTCCTGCGTCTCGCTCCCAAGATCTTTTTTTCGAACAATCAGGGAATGATCGCCGTCTTCGACGACGTGAAGAACATTTGGCGCGCTCATTTCTTTGCGAACGCTTTCGAGTAAATCGAACGGGCAAAGCGAATCGCGCGTGCCTTGCACGAAAAGAATTGGAGTGCGCAAATCGCGCAGCACTTGATCGCGCAATTTCGAGGGGTCGCCACCGCCGCAAAGTGGATAACCCAGGCAGACGAGTCCATTTACTTCTTCTTCCAGTGCAACGTGACAGCCGATTCGGGCGCCCATGCTTTTTCCGATCAAGAAAATTGGTCCCGCTGTTTTCGAGTGCACTTCGGCGAGAGCCGCACGATGCGCGGCGATTAATTGCGGCAAACGGTCAGGGCGTCTTCGCTCTTCGCGCAAGTAATCGTAATCGAACGTCTCGACCTCGCCGATTCGCGTTAGTCTTTGCTTCCAACGTTGTATCCATGGATGCGAGGAGGGTGCGCCCGCGCCCGGCGCGAAGAGAAAAAACGGTTTCACAATCATCTAGATGTCGATCTTGCAAGATAGTGAAACAACCTCTAAAAGGTCTGGCTCAATATGGCTGACGTAAATCGGCTGCTCGTCTCGGCAGCGTAATTCGATCGATCCTGCGCCATGCTTTTTAACTCGCTCACTTTCATCGTCTTCTTCGTGATCGTGGTCACGCTCTACTGGAGCATCGCGTCCTGGACGCTGCGCAAAAACCTCCTCGTCGTCGCCAGTTACATTTTTTATGGCGCATGGAATCCGCCGTTCGCTGCGCTCCTCTTTTCCACGACCGCGATGGACTTCTGGCTCGGGAGACAGATTGCGAAGGCCAAGGGGCGTTCGCGCCGCGGCTGGTTGGTCGCCAGCGTGTGCATGAATCTGAGCATGCCACGCTCGACATTTATCGCGGCGTATTGCAACCGACTCGATCCCTGCGCGACTTCATCCTCGCGGTGTCATTTTTCCCGCAGCTGGTTGCCGGCCCAATTGTCCGTGCCGGAGATTTTCTTCCGCAACTTGTTCATCCCACACGTCTGAAAACGGGCCAATTTCTTTGGGGGCTGGCTCTGATGACTTTGGGTCTCTTCGAGAAAATTGTGCTTGCGGACACGATGCTGTCCGGCTCGGCCGATCGCGTTTTCGATTATGCCGGTCCGTTGGTGGCGCTTGATTCCTGGGCGGGCGTGATCGCGTTTGCCGGCCAAATATTTTTCGACTTCGCCGGTTACTCGACCTGCGCCATTGGCGCGGCTCTAACTCTCGGTTTTCATTTAAAGGACAACTTTCGATTTCCCTACGCTGCAATCGGTTTCTCGGATTTCTGGCGGCGCTGGCACATTTCGCTTTCCACCTTCCTGCGCGATTACCTTTACATTCCGCTCGGCGGCAATCAGGTCCGGCCATTTCGCGCCGCGCTGAATTTAGTCATCGTCATGTTCCTGGGCGGACTTTGGCACGGCGCGGCCTGGACTTTTGTCGTCTGGGGTCTCTTGCATGGCTCATATTTAGTGATCGAGCGGGTTTGCCGCATTCTTTTCGAAGACAAAGCATGGGCGAATAATCTAGCCACGCGCGTTTTGGCCGGCGTCGCTACTTACGCAGCGGTTTGCATCGCCTGGGTTTATTTTCGCGCGTCTGATTTCACAATCGCGAGTCGAATGCTCGCTGGAATGTTCGGTCAACACGCCCACGGCGACGCCATTCTCTCTACCCGCGAAATGCTTCAGGTCGCGCTTGTCACCATTGGCATGATCTCAGTGCACTGCTCGCTGCGTGACAGCAATATCGAAATCGCGGTGGCACGTTTACCCCGCTGGGTAGTGACTGCTGCCTGGGCGCTGATGGCCTGCGCAATTATTCTTACTCAAGGAGCTAGTAATGCCTTCATTTATTTCCAATTTTAAAGAACGACTCCGTCTTCCGCGGTTGTTTTTCCGAAAACCATCACGGGCTGAACAAATCCACGGCGGTCCGCCGCTGGAATTTGAGCGGCCGATTCCGCCGGTGCCGTGGCGCGGAATGACTGTCGTGGTTGTGCTCGTCGTCGTCGCCGCGACTACTGCGTGGGAATTGTACGTCCGCTCGATCGGTTACGGGCCGACTCTTAATGATGACGAAGATCTGTGGACGTTGAGACGGCGAAGCGTCACTCCGGAATCGGTCGTGGTCATCGGTGACTCGCGCGGTTGGTACGATGTCGATCTTAATGAAATGGAAAAGGGCTTGGGGAAGCGTCCGGTGCAACTCGCGATGGGCGGCGGCTGCGGTTATCCAGTGCTTGCAGATTTGGCTAACGATAAGAC
>QHOI01000010.1 GCA_003218705.1 Verrucomicrobiota bacterium
AACTCGGAATTTCATCGGGACTGGCAGGGTAATTGACTTATCTCCTCCGTCAAGTTGGGCCACAAGTGAAACCTCACTGTTTTCGCGTCGTTCAAATTGCTGGCTGCGGCATCAGTCCGCCCTATCCGGCGGACAAGATCGACATCTTCCCGCGCGTTCCGATTTAGCTTAGATTCCTCTGAATTTGAACCTTACCGGTCAACAAAAAATTCGAATCGGCGCCTGCGCCTGGAGTTTCCCGGAATGGCGGGGAAGCTTTTATCCTGGAGAGCTGCCCGATTCCCAATGGCTCGAATTTTATGCCCGCTATTTTCGCGCAGTCGAAATCGATTCGACCTTTTACAGCGTACCGGGCGAGAACGCGGTCCGGCGCTGGGTCGAACTGACTCCCGCTTCCTTTCGTTTCAGCTGCAAACTTCCGCGCGAAATCACGCACGTCTGCCGGTTGCGCGATTGCACCGCCGAACTGAACGCGTTTCTCCGCGCGATCGAGCCGCTTGAGTCGAAGCTTCAAGTTGTGCTGATTCAACTGCCGCCATCTTTTATGCCCAAGGATGGGAGACAGATTTTGCGAAAGTTTCTTGTCCAACTTCCGAAAGGTTTCCGGTTTGCCCTTGAATTTCGTCACGCCGGCTGGCACCGGCCACAAATCATCCGGTTGTTGGAACAACACCGCATCTGTTGGGTTTGGGCTGACACCAGCCCACTCAATGAACGCAATCTAGCGCCGTTCGAATTTTTGCCGCGGACGACCGATTTTATTTATCTGAGATTACTCGGCGATTACGCGACCAAATATGACGGTGCCGGCAAATTCGTTCACCGCTACGACAAGCTTCTTTGGAAACGCGAAGCCGCCCTGGAAAGTTGGGCCCTAAAAATCGAGCGGCACCTCGGCGAAGTCCGCAACGTTTGGGCCTTCGTCAGCAATCATTTCGAAGGCTTTGCGCCGGAAACCGCCCAGCGTCTTGCCCAGCGTCTCGGTTACGAACTTCGGTTGCCATCAACATCGGAAAAACAATTCGCTCCGAAAGACCAATCGCAGATGGATCTTTTCAAGGAACCAACGACCTAGAATTCCTTGGCGCTGCATGACAATCCAAAGACGCCGGCGAGACAAATCTGATCGCAGCAGCCGCAACCAGGATCGACTATCGCGTTTCAATCCTGGTGCGCTCGCCCTTGGCTTGTCGCTCCTCTCACTAGTGGGCTCTGGTTGGCTGAAATCTGGTGGATTAAAACTAGCCATTTCCGGAGTCGCCGCGGTGCTGTTAATCGGCGCGCTAGTTAAAATCTTTCGCGTTCTCGACTTTTCCTCGCCACGACTCGTAAACGGAACTCCCCGACAGCTCGCCTGGATTCGCATCGTGGTCTGCCTGACAGCGCTCATTTATACGCTGATGGAAGATTTGCCGGCCATTGCTTCGATGCCGGCTGGAATGCGAAACGACGATCAATTTTTTCATGTGCTTAATTCTCTGCCGGGCTACTCCACGCTTCTCTCGAGTTCGTATTTGCTGGCGACACTGCAATGGACGACAGCGGTCTTGCTGTTTTCCGGTCTGATCGGATTCCTGACGCGGCCAACTCTGTTTCTCGGTAGCCTCGGGTTCTTTTTGATGCAGGCAATCCTTCGCCATTACACATATCAATATCATTCAGGGCTGGTCCTGATTTACCTCGTGCTTGTCATTACTTGGACTCCTTGCGCCGCAACGTGGTCGATCGATAGCTGGCTCAATCACCAAAAACCACAGCCTGGCAGGCAATCGGTCGGTTTCAGCGTTTATGCCTGCTTTGCCGTGATGGCGGTCGTTTATGTCCTGTCTGGATTGAGCAAACTTCGCGGCTCAGGTTTGGATTGGTTCCGCGGCGACAATATCGAGCTAAAACTCGTCCAGGACGCGTTGAGCCCGATCTTCTTCGATTACAAATGGAAAGCGACGATCTGGCTCGTGCAGCATCATGCCCCTGGCTACGTCTTCGCCATCATTGGAACCGTCGGTCTGATCGTAGAACTGGGCTACGTTACTGTTCTGTTCTCGCGAACTGCGCAAATCATCATACCGATCGCCGCTCTCGGTGTTCATGTCGGAATTCTCGTATTCCAACACATCCTGTTTCCAGACCTGCTCATGTTGCAACTTATCTTTCTAAATGTCGATTGGGTCACCAATTTTTGCGGGCGCCACTTTCGGACCGGTGATCGGGCCGTAAGTGCCCAAGTGAGGAACGACATCCCGCCGCGGCTACTTTCGTCTCTGCCGGCAGTCGCCACAGCGTTAATGGTTGCCATCTTTTTCGTAGCCTGGGTCTGGTCAGTAGAATATTACCCGCTCAGCTCATGGAATATGTACTCTTACGCGCAACGGAAGGGACCGTTGCATTATTTAAAGGTCATCGCGACCTTGGAAAACGGCAGATCAATCGTTATTCCAACCCGTGATTTTTCTCCCGCCTGGCTGCCAAGCGGTCGCGATATTTTAGCGAGAGTGTTTCGAACAACGCGACACAGCGAAAAATTCGACGCGTTTCTCTCTTTTTATGTCCAGCGCCGTAACCGCAATCTGATGTTCGGATCTCTTATCACAAGAATGGAGATCCAACTCTGGCGATGGAATTATCTGGTCGACCCAAATGACCCCCGCTTCGGCTGGGCTATTGGCGTCTATCCTTACGATGTACCTTCGAAACCTTCACCGTCCCGCTAGGAAAACACCGAGGCGGCCGCCGCTTGGATTTTGCTATCTCATTTCGTTCCCGCCAAAATACGACTGCAGCTTTTCCGGAATTCGCACCGAACCGTCCGGCTGCTGAAAATTCTCGATCAGCGCCGCGAACAACCTCGGCAAGGCCAAGCCCGAGCCGTTGAGCGTGTGACAAAATTTGTTTTTTCCGTCCGCGCCTTTGTAACGAAGATTCATCCGGCGCGCCTGAAAATCTTCGTAGTTCGAGCAGCTCGAAACTTCCAGGTACGTCCCACCATCGCGAGATCCCGGCGACCAAACTTCGAGGTCGTAAGTCTTGGCCGAACCAAAAGTCAAATCTCCGGTGCAAAGCTCGATCACGCGATAATGGAGACCCAGCAGCTGTAAAACTTTTTCCGCATCCGCGACTAGTGATTCCAATTCTTCGTAGGATTTTTCAGCCGGTGTAATTTTCACCAGCTCGACCTTGTCGAATTGATGGACGCGGAGAATTCCTCGTGTCTCACGGCCAGCCGAGCCGGCCTCGCGCCGAAAACACGGCGTGTAGGCAACGAACCTCTTCGGCAGATCCGCGGACTTTAAAATCTCCTCTCGATGCAAGTTTGTCAGTGGCACTTCGGCCGTCGGTACGAGGAAAAGTTCGCCGTTTTCCAAGCCGTACATATCGGACTCAAACTTCGGCAGCTGAGTCGTGCCGATCATGCAATCGCGTCGAACGAGAAACGGCGGACTGACTTCGGTGTAGCCATGCTCGCGCGTGTGCAGGTCGATCATGAAATTGATCAACGCCCGCTCCAGTTTCGCTCCGGCGCCGGTGAAACAGATGAATCCACTGCCGCTCAGTTTTGCGGCGCGCTCTAAATCAAGAATTTTCAATTTTTCGCCGAGCGCGACATGATCGAGCGCTTTGCCGCCGAGTTCCGGTTTGGTCCCCCACTCTCGAACAACTTTGTTCGCGCTCGGATCTTTTCCGAGCGGAACGCTTTCGTGTGGCAAATTCGGAATCTCGAGAAGCAGATTCCTCTGCTGCTCGTCGAAGCTGGCCGAGCGCTGATCAAGATCGACAATCTGGTCGCCAATCTTTCGCACTTCGCCCTCGAGATCTTTGGTTGCTTCGCCGCGGGATTTTTTCCCGCCGATCTCCTTGCTCAATCGATTGCGCTCGGACTGCAACTGTTGCAGCTCGGTCTCGGCTTTTCGCCGCTCCGCATCGACTTTCAACAGCTCGTCGATCCTCGCGGCGTCGTCGCCGCCGCGGGACGCGATCCGTTCGCGAACAAAATCCGGTTTTTCGCGAATCAGACGAATGTCGAGCATGGTTGCAACTGTAGCCGCCGCCCTCTGGGCCGCGCAATGTTGACTTTTGAATCGCACTTCCCAAAGCGAATCGGCTATAATTCCTGCGTGGAGAACGGTTCCCCCCGCTACCAGGATCTGATTGCTTCTGCCCGCGTCCACGACCGCGCGCTTTTTCTTCCGCTTCGGACGCCAAACGAATTAGAGCTCCAAGCACGCTGGTTCGCCGGCGAGTTTGGGAAGAATTTCGTCAGCGCGAGCGGCGACAAGATCGACATTGTCCAGTTTGGCACCTGGAACCGCGAAGCCGGACCCGATTTCTGCGACGCCGCGGTTCGGGTGAATGGCGGCGAACCGTTGCGCGGCTGCATCGAAATCGATCTGGTCGATCGGAACTGGGATTTGCATGGTCACGCCATCAATCCCGCGTTCGAAGAAACGGTCCTTCACGTTTTTGTCGATAAAAGTGACCGCCAATTTTTCACGCGCACCAAATCAAATCGCAACGTCCCCCAGGTCCGGATCGATCCGGCGATTTTACCGGAGGCGTTCAGCGCCAACATTCCGCTCGCTCGGCCGGGGCGTTGCCAGGCGCCTCTCGGAAACTTGCCGGAAGATCGCGTCCGGAGCGTGCTCGATGCCGCCGCCCAATTTCGTTTGCAAAAAAAAGCCGCCCGCATCCGCGCCAAGATCGACAATCACGGACGAGACGAAGCGCTCTTTCAAGAAATCGCGGCCGCCCTCGGTTATAAAGAGAACAAGCTGCCGCTTACGCTCATTGCGCAGCGGCTCTCGTTGAAGGCTCTGCGCAAGGACTTGAAAGATGCTGAAGCGATCCTTTTCGGTATCGCCGGTCTTTTGGAAACGCCGGACCTCGCGATCTACAAAAAGTCGGCAAAGAATTATGTGCGCGAATTGTGGGACCGTTGGTGGCCGCACCGCGACCGATTGCAACGACTGATCTTGCCGGCAAAGATTTGGAAACTGAGCTCCACCCGCCCCGTCAATCATCCGCAGCGTCGGCTGGCGGCATTGGCAATCCTGGTCCAGGAGTGGCCGGCATTTCGTCGCTCGCTGGAAAAGCGAACCGCCGCCGCGATCGAAAAGTTTTTCGACGCCTTCGATCATCCATTTTGGAAATTTCACTACACGATGACGGCCGATGCGTCGCTCGAACCGATGGCGCTCGTCGGCGAATCCCGCGTCGCCGACATTTTGGCCAACGTGATTTTTCCATTTTGGCGTGCCGAAGACGTCGATCCCTCGACTCCGCTCGGGGCAAGCGCTTGGCCGGAATACGCGAAACTGCCGGCCCGTTTGACCAACCGCCGGCTCGAAACCGCGGCCACGCGTTTGTTTGGCGACGGTCCGCGACGGCGCAAGTTCACCAAAACAATAGCGCACCAGCAGGCGCTTTTACAGATTTACGAAGACTTCTGTTTGCAGGATAATTCCGATTGCGCCCACTGTCCTTTCCCGGAACAAATGGCGAAATGGAGATGAAAATAATGACGAAGTCCGAATGCCGAATAACGAATGAACAAGGCTTCACATTGTTCGAGTTGCTCGTCGTTATCGCAATCATCGCCGCTTTACTCGGGCTCGCCTTTCCCGTGTTTCAAGGTGTCTTGGATCGTGCAAAAAAGGTGCAGGCCAAAAACGATGTGACCCAAATCGTAACCGCGGTGAACGCGTTTTATACGGAGTACGGCAAGTATCCCCTAGTCACTGCCGATACGATCTATGGCCCCGGCGGCACTTCGAGTGCCGATCTGTTCTACAGTCTGCGTGCCGTCGCGCTTGGTGCCAATGCACTCGTGAATGGGGTGCCAGCTGTCAACTCTCGAGCGATCGTCTTCATTTCGCCTGCGGAGGACACAAGTCAGACCAATCCGAAAGGAAAAATAGGCAGCACTGGACAGTTCTGTGATCCTTGGGGCCAACCCTACAAAATCGCAATCGACGGTAACTATGACAATCAGATTACAAATCCATACACCGCCGACACTGGGGCTGGTCCCGGTACACTTAGGCAAGGCGTACTCGCATGGTCGTACGGGAAGGACACGAAACTCGGCAATAATGGTGACGGAAAATACAAGAATTCGGACGAT
>QHOI01000109.1 GCA_003218705.1 Verrucomicrobiota bacterium
AACGACTCAGTTACACGCTCGACTATGCGGCTTTTGCTTTTCGGCCCGGTCCGTACCATCTGACCACCGTCCTTTGGCACAGCTTGGCGGCCGTCGCGTTGCTATTTTTTGCAGAAGAATTCCTCCTGAGCTTTGGGATCGAACGGCGACGATCCGCATTCATCGCGCTGGGTGTGGCCCTGGTCTGGGCAATTCATCCGGTGCAAAGCGCCGCCGTCGTCTACGTGTCCGGTTTAGCCGATCCGCTTGCCGCCACATTCGGATTTGTTGGTTTATTTTTCATGCTTCGCGCGGTGCGCACGCTTGGTTCGCGGAAGCTGCTGCTTTTCATCGCGAGTGGTGCGGCACTTCTTTTGAGCGCGTTAAGCAAAGAATCCGGCCTGATTTTCCCTGTAATCGGAGTCACGTTTTTTCTGTGGAAAAAAAATTGGGCGGACCTGTGGAAAATGGCCGCGGTAACGGCTCTTGTTGCCGCAAGCTACTTCAGTCTGCGCGCCGGGGCCGAGCATAATCCCGCGCCAAGGCTGAGCCCTCCTCCCCCATTACTCGTTAGACCGATCATTGTCTCGCGAGCGGTCGCTGAATACGCCGGCTTACTCTTATTTCCGCTGAACCTGCATATGGATCGCGATGTGGAGACGCAGCCGACAGGGTTCAATGACGCCAGCCTCGGGCGTGCGGCCTGGCGCGAATTGCAAACGCTGCTCGGTCTGATTCTAATCGCCGCGTTTTTTTATTGGATGCTGCGAACACGCACACGCAGTCCGGCAGTGTTTATCTCTCTCCTTTTCGCGCTGATTGCTTATTTGCCGGCGAGCGGCGTGGTCGCCTTGAACGCAACCGCCGCAGAACATTGGATTTATTTGCCGAGCGCATTCTTTTTTCTAGCGGTCGCTGTCGAGATCGCTGCCTTGAAAGAGAAACTAGCGCCGCGGGGGGTGGCAACCTCCAGCGTGATGACGGGAGTGCTTGCGCTCTGGTTTGTATTTCTGGGTGCGCGCACATTTGTGCGAACATTCGATTGGAAAGATCAACGCACGTTTCTCGAACGCACGATTGCCCACGGAGGCGATTCGGCCAGGATGCTCATTAATTTAGCCGGACTGGAGTTGACCGAAGGAAAATTAGAAGACGCCGCGGTGCATTTGCATACTGCTTTGCAAAAGAAACCAGACCAACCACTCGCCGTGATCAATCTGGCCGCAGTCGCGTTGAAACAAAACGACTTCAAGCTCGCGCGTCAGCTCATCACTCGGGCGACCAAAATGCCGCTAGTGGATGCGGAGGCCTATGAATATCTGGCCATTTTGGAAAACAAAGAGAACGGAAAAGTTGACCTGATTAGAATGCGGTTGGCCGCGCGGACCGGGCCACCTCATTGGTCGATTGAGAAGCGTTACATTCAATTGCTCGACCAGACTGGCGGAACGGCCGCGGCGATCAATGAATTGCTCAGTTGCCTGCAAAGGCAATGGTACCGCGCTGACAGTTGGAAGTTATTGAGCGATCTGCATGCAAAACTTGGACATTCTGCGCAGGCGGCGGGAGCGCTCGAGAAGGCGCGCGCCTATGATGTTCACTTGTCAGAGTCGAAGTTAGAAAATTAGTCACGTCTAAGGAAAAACCCTACTGCGAAGCAGGATTGTGGGTCCTGAATAGGCAAGACCCGACTTCGTCAGTCTTTAAACATATGAAAACATATCTTCTTTACGGAGCGGCGCTGGCCATCCTGGGTTTGGCAGCGGCTCCACTTAATGGACAAATCCAGACCACGACCAGTTCGAGTAGCTCTGGTTACGTGCAGACGAGCAAAATCATCGGCACAAAAGTGAAGACCGCGCAAGGCGAAGAAGTCGGCGTCGTTAAAGACGTCGTGCTTGATCGCAGCAACGGTTGCATGGCTTATACCGTCCTCTCGGCGGGCGGTACCGGCACGCGAGTGGCGGGCCAAGCCAAGCTGGTTGCAGTTCCCTGGAGCGTTTACTCCGTCTCACCCGACATGAGTTATCTCACGGTTAGCGTTGAGCGGGACCGTATCTACAACGCGCCAGTATTCGAGTACTCACGAATCAGCGATACGACATATACCACCAATGTGTTCTCGCATTTCGGCGTGTCCGCTGGAGTTGGCGTATCTGGTGCCACGACCACGACAGGTGCGACAACAACAAGCGGCGCAACCACGCAAACTCAAACAGGCGCTTACCCTTCACCGACCGCAGCAATGAGCGCGTCGCCAGCCGCCAGCATGTCACCGAGCGCCACTGTGTCAGCAAGCGCTCCGCCGACAGCGAACGCAGCAGCAACTGCTTCGGCCGCTGCCAGTGCAAGCGCGTCGCCTAATAAAGGAACGCGGGCAAAAACCGGCGCATCGCCAGCTCCCACACGTTACAAGGCCAGTGAAACGAAGCAAGGAACGAGCGGCGAATCACCCGCAGAAACAACTGGCAGTCCTTCGAGCACGAAGGCTTCGAAGAAATCGACTAGCGCAGAGAAACCGACCAGCGCCGAGTCTTCAGCTGAGTCATCGGCAAGCCCTTCAGGCAAAAAGAGCTCGCATAAAAAGAGCAGCACGGAAGGCGCCGAAACCAGCGCAACACCTGGCGGAGAACAAGAATAATTATTTAGCGACCTGATTGGGTCGCATTTTCGAAAGCGGGAATGCCCAAAAGCATTCCCGCTTTTGTTTTAGATCGACATCAAACCTTCGCCTCTTCGATCTTTGCGGTGTCGCGCGCCAGGTGTTTTGCTCCCCAAAACCAGAACACTCCTGCAAATAATATCGTCAGCGAGACGAGAAAGAACGCGACGTTCATGTTCCAACGATCTCGAATGGCGCCGATAAGTGGAGGCGACGCCATATCGCCCAAGAGGTGAATAACAAAAATATTCAGTGCGAAGGCCGTCGCTCGGATGTTTGGAGATGTGACATTGGCCAGCGCGGTGTTCGTCGGCCCGGTATTAAAAAACAAAAAGAATACGGCGAAGAAGATGCAGATCCATGCTCCAGGAAAACGGATATAAAGCATTCCGATCGTCGCCGGAAAAGCGAACAAAACCGCCACACCGGAAACGAGAAAATATGAATTCGCAAAGCGCTTGCGCAGCAAATCCCCCGTCCAACCGCCGAGAAGCGTCGCAAAAAAACCGGCAACAGCTGTGATCGCACCAAAAGTGAGATTAATGTTCCCAAGCAAGTTATCACTGGCTGGAAATTCCCTGCCCCGGTCTGAATAAATGTAATCTGGAACCCACGCCGCGATCCCACCGATCGCAAATGTGAGCGCGGTCATCGCGGCGGTATTGATCAAATAAGACGGCGTCTGCAGGAGCTTCCGATAATCATTGAGAGTTGCTCGCTGTCTTACTGGGCTTAGCCCCGAGGTCGAGCTTGTCCGCGGGTCGCGCATGAACAAGCAAAGCGCAGCCAGAAGCAGCCCCGGCGGCACCACTAGATAAAATGCCCAATGCCAGTTGAGCAGGTCGGAAATCTTGCCGCCGAAAGCGTAGCCGAGTGCACCGCCCACCGGCATCGCGAGATAAAAGTAGGCCAAAGTTCGCCCCCGCCGTTCTATTGGATACAGGTCGGACAGAATTGTCGGCGCGGCGGGGCCGTAGCCCGCTTCTCCGATTCCGACAAACGCGCGGGTACAGAGCAAGATCGCAAACGAGCTGGCCCAGCCGGACCATCCGCTGGCGAGACTCCAGAGTGCGACGCTGATTGCGATGAGCCACCACCTCGATACGCGATCGGCCAGCCAACCTAAAATGGGCGCCGCGCACATGTAGCTGATCAGAAAAGCTGGAAATAACCATCCAGCTTTCTGAAACTGGTTCGGATCGCCCGCTAAAAATTCCTGGCGTATCCGCGGAAGCACCGCCGCCAAAATGTAACGGTCGATGTAATTGAAAAGATTAATAACGAGGAGCAACCAAAGCGCAGCAGTTGCGCTCGTGAATACTGTTTTGGGGCGAACCTCCATGACCACTTGCCGATTGGCAGATAGATGGCCGAGCGTTAATTGTAAATAATAAACGATGCCTCACATGTCCGCCGGTGAGCGCGCGCTCCATTTTGTTGCGCGGCCGCTCGTTAGTTTCTTTTATCGGGTTCACGCGCTCGGACTCGAACACTTGCCCGAAGGCGGATTTCTTCTTTTGCCTAATCACATCACGTGGGTCGATGCCATCGTCCTGCAACTCGCTTGCCCGCGACCGATTCGTTACATCATCGATCAGGAATTTTATCACAAACCGATCCTGCGCCCCTTTCTGCGCACGGTCGGCTGCATTCCGATTGACGTCCGCCATTCGCGTTCAGCGATTCGCGCCGCAACGGAACAGCTTGCCGCAGGCGAGATTGTTTGTCTTTTTCCGGAAGGTCAACTCACGCGCTCGGGGACATTGCTGCGACTGCGCCGCGGCTACGAATTGATTGCCCAACACGCGAACGCGGTCGTCATCCCCGTTTGGCTCGACCGGCTCTGGGGGTCGATCTTCTCGTTTCAGGGAGGAAAGTTTTTCACGAAATGGCCAAAGGAAATTCCATATCGCGTCACGGTCGCATTCGGCAGACCACTTGAGGCCAACGCCGCTGATATCGCGACTGTGCGCGAAGAGTTGCTCAAGCTCGGAGAGGTCTGCTACAGCCGCCGAGTTTCGTTAGATCGACATTTAGCCGAAGAATGCGTCCGCGGATTGAAACGCCGGCGTTTTTCAACCGCGGTCATCGATGGGATTGATAACAGCGAATTGAGCCGTGCAAAATTGCTCGGCGCGGCCGCCGCCCTGAGCCGTTTTCTTCGAAAGGAATTTTCCGATCCACGGATTGCGATCGTTTTGCCCGCCGGCAAAGGTTCGATGGTTGCGAATCTCGCCGTCACCCTCGCCGGAAAAGTGGCGGTCGATCTGAATTTCACCGCTGGTCGGAGTGCGAATGAGTCCGCCTGCAAACACGCCGACTTGCGCGTTGCCATCGCGGCAACGCAGTTCATCGAACGGGTGAAAGATTTTCCGTGGCCGCAACGCGTCCTCAAATTGGATGAATTAATGCCGCGACTGAAATTACGAATTCTTTTTTGGTGGATGATGTCGATCTTCGCCCCGACGCGCTTGCTTTTGCGATTACTACAGGTCCCGAAACGCGGCGGTCACAGCGAAGCCGTGCTGCTGTTTACCAGCGGCAGTTCCGGAAAACCCAAGGGCGTGGTCCTCTCTCATCGCAACATCGTCGGTAACGTGTCTCAATTTCGCGAGCTGCTCGATGCGAAGAAAGAGGACGCGATTCTCGCGTCGCTGCCGTTTTTTCACAGCTTCGGATCGACGGTCACGCTTTGGTATCCGTTGATCGAAGGCGTCCGGATCGTCACCTATCCAAATCCGCTCGAAGTGGCGAAGAATGCGGCGTTGATCGAGAAATACAAACTCACGTTGCTTCTGGCGACGCCGACTTTTCTGCGCGGCTATTTGCGTAAAGCCGAGCCGCAGCAATTGCGAACTTTGCGACTGGTTATCACCGGCGCGGAAAAACTTCCGCTCGATCTTGCGAAAGCATTCGAAGACCGGTTCAACCAGCACGTCTTTGAAGGATATGGACTGACCGAGACTTCTCCGGTTGTGAGCGTGAACTTGCCCGACCCACAACCGACGAAATCCGGCGAACAAGTGCAGCCATCGAGCCGCCTTGGTTCAGTCGGCAAAATGGCCCCGGGCATCGCGGCCGAAATTCGGGAGCCGGAGACCGATCGAAAACTTTCGTTGCATGAAACCGGAATGGTATGGTTCCGCGGGGTAAATATTTTCGAAGGTTATTTGCGCGACGAGAAACGCACCGCGGACGTTTTGCGGGATGGCTGGTTCAAAACCGGCGACATCGGCCGGTTCGATGAAGATGGATTTCTTTACATTGAAGGACGACTCTCGCGCTTCTCAAAGATCGGCGGCGAAATGGTTCCGCACGAAGCCGTCGAACAAAAAATCATCGAGTTACTGGGCTTTTCTGGAAAAGACGAACGCCTAGTCGCAATTGTCGGAGTCCAGGACGAATCCAAAGGCGAAGCACTCATTCTCCTCGCCGCGGTAGATGTCGATCTTGCGCAGTTGCGCGACAAACTCCGCGACGCCGGTGTGCCGAATCTGTGGATCCCAAAAAAGGTCTGCCGCGTTGACTCAATTCCCGTTCTGGCCTCCGGCAAACTCGACCTGAAAAAATGTCAGGACCGCGCATTCGAAACACAAGCAGTTTCATGATCGGGAAAATTTTCCATTCCATTGCCAATCGCACAGCCGCGCTGTCCATGAAGCTGCTATTCGGCTATTCGTCGCGCATCTACGTGGTCGATTGCGAGCATATCAATCGCACCGGAGGATTTTTGCTCGCTTCAAATCACATCAGTCATTTCGATCCGCCCATCATCTCGTCGGTGGCGCGGCGGAAGATCGATTGGATGGCAATGGCCGAGTTTTTCCCGATTCCAGGGCTCGGACATTTTTTGAGGGCGGTGGACGCTTTTCCAGCCGCACGCGATCGGGCCGATCGCAAGACGATCCGGAGCGCGATCGAACGGCTGAAAGACGGCCGCATCGTCGGCGTGTTTCCCGAAGGCGGCATTCGCGATGGTGCGCGTTCCCTGCTCGGAGGCGCGCCGCTCCGCCCCGGCGCCTCGACACTCGCGCACATGGCGGGCGTTCCGATCGTGCCGTGCGTAATTCTCGGAAGCGATCGTCTCTACGCGAAAAGAAATTGGCTACCGCTTCGGCGAACACCGGTTTGGATCGCTTTCGGCCAGGCAATCTCGCATTTTCCTGAATTGGAAAAATCAGTCGCTCGTGCCCGGATTGAACAAGAGCTCGCCGATGGATTCCAGCGACTCTACGCGGAGCTGCGCAGGAAGTTTCAACTAACGCGCGACGATTTGCCGCATCCGCCGCGAGAGCGGATGCGCTCCCAACCGAAAAATCCTCGTCGCCGACTCCATCGCGCAGCTGCAAACGCAGTCGATTTTGCGATGTGCGTGTCGATGAACTTGGTGCAATCGCGTCACCGACTAAATGGACGGAGTGCGGAGGAAATGGACCGTTACGTCGTCGAATGCGAGAAACTAACGCCGCATGAATATTATGCCGCGCCGAAGGATGTCGGGCTGATCGCGGCGATTCAAAACGGCAACCGCTTTTCACTGACTTGGCGGAGCCCAATCGAAACGGAATTTCCGAGAAACAATGTTGCGCGCGCCGACTTTTTCCCGTGTGGCCGCGGAAAAGCGGCGCCGACTGTCTTCATGCTCCATGCGCTGATGTCGGCAACACACATCGGTTATCGGCGATGGGCCGCCCGATTCAATGAGCTTGGATGGAACGCCTGCTTTGTTCACCTGCCGTATCACTACTCGCGCGTGCCGCCTGGTCACTGGAACGGCGAACTTGCAATCACGGCGGATTTGATCCGAAACGCGGAAGGCTTGCGTCAGGGTGTTATCGAAGTGCGCCAACTGATCGGCGCATTGCGCGACCACGGTTATAGCGAATTCGGAATCCTCGGGACGAGCTACGGTGGCTGGATCGGTGCATTGCTCGCAATGGTCGAGCGCGATTTGCGATTCGTCGCGCTGATGTGCCCGATCGTGAATGTCGAACACGCAATTTGGCAAAATCCCGGAACGGCATTCATGCGGCGCGAATTACGCCGCGCGAAGATCGCACCCGAATTGGTAGCGCGGCATTTTCATCTCAGCTCGCCGCTGCACAACGAACCAGCGTGCGACCCGGCGCGGGTGCTCTTTGTGTCGGGTGATTTCGATTTGATCGCGCGGCCAGCCGACATCGACGCGATTCAGCAAAAATGGCGCGGCTCCGAACTGCTACGGGTCCCGCAAGGTCATTTCGGCTACCGAGTGATGCGCGAAACAGTCACGCGCCTGAAGGAGCGCGGGTTTTAGTCCAGATCGAGATAATCGTACCAATGCAATGCGCCCATCAGTCGTCGCAGCTCCTGGTTATCGGTCGATAGAGCGGGCAGCCATTCACTAATCAGCTCGCGTCTCCACCACCCTTTTTCGCCCACGGAAGCAAACCGATACCGATAAAGCCGTGCCCGAATGTAATGCGGCGGTTTATGCGGAAACGGATTATTGGCGAGCAGTGATAACGTGTCGGGATCGTTGTGCAAAAGTTTCCAGACAAAATGGAACGCCCAAGGGTAATCGCCGGGAGAGGCCATGGCCGCAAACCAGATTTGCCAGTCGATCCGGGGTTGATACGGCGCGACGAAAGCCGGCCGCCGATTCGGATCTCCCGGTTTGGCTACAAATTCGTATTCTTTCCATTTGGTCTCGCCGGTAATGACCGCGTCTTCGGTTCCTTCAAAGATAATTTCGTCGCGCTCGCGACCAACCGTTCCGAACGCGCCGTAGGTGTTAACCAAATCGAGCGGGTCGAACGAATAATTCATGAGTTGACGTCCGCCGACAAGGTTCAACACTGGCGCGACGCTCAACCAGGCAACAAGGATCGATAACGCGACGACGATTCCGTTGTTAACTCGCGAAGAGTGCGAGCGAGCTGCGGCTTCCTCCGCACGCTTCACCAGAGATTTCGGCAAAACGTGGCGCAGGAAGGTGTCATCAAAGCAGGCCAGAAACGGAATGATGGTCAGATAATTCAGAAACGAGAGATTCCCGCTAATAATGAGAAAGACCTGGAACAGAACCAGCAATGCGCCGGCGACGTGACGCGCGGTTCGCGGCCCAAATGAAAACCACGGGACGACCAGTTCGACGGTGTGGTTCCAAAGAGTCTCGATTTTATGAAACCAATGTGGCGCGAAATGAAGATAGCGACTGATCGGATTCGGAATCGGCTGCGTTTCATAGTGATAAAACATGCAGGTCAGATCGCGCCAGCATTCGTCGCCGCGTAATTTAATCAGACCCGCGCCGACCATGATTCGAAAGCCGAGCCAGCGGAAGAGCCAGAAGACCAAAATCGGCGGCCGAGAATTCGGAAATGGCCGCCCATCGAGTAACGGACAGAGAAAGATGGACAAGAAGCCTGTTTCGAGCAGCTGAATTTCCCAACCGTAGCCGTACCAAATCTGGCCGATGTGAACGATTGACATGTACATCCCCCAAAGGACGACCAATAAAATTGCGTTTGCGTAGCCGCCCAGAACGATCAGCGAAAGCGCGAATCCGACCCAGGCGAAGATCGACATTCCCAGGTCGGTGCACCCGAACCAAAACAGCGTCGGCAAATGCAACATCCCTTCGGTGCGCGAACCGAGTTCTGCGTGAATGCTCGACAGATAAAAATCGGCCGGCGTTAAACCGCGATGACCAATCAAGGGCACCAGTTGTCGGGCCGCCACGAAGAATGAGACCGCGTAAACAAATCCGAGCAGACGCAGAATAACGAATCGCGTCAGCCAATAGGAATTTCCGCGCGCGAAAAATTTCTCGAGGACGTTTTCGTCATTCATCCCAGGCGATATTCAATTTATAAACACGTGTCATCCCGAGGCGCAAAAGACGCCGAGGGACCTCCCAAATGCGCACGCCATCACGCACGTTACACAAAGTGCAATTCAAAGGTCAGCGTGTTTTTGCGAGATTCCTCGCTTTCGCTCGGAATGACAACGCGGAGAATTTAATTCCGGTTTTAGTCGCGTTGACACTTTGCGCGATGCGATTCAACTTTGCTCCCTTCAAGCCAGGGTAGCTCAGCGGTAGAGCAGGGGACTCATAAGCCCTTGGTCGGGAGTTCAATTCTCCCCCCTGGCACTCCCCTACTCTTTCTTTTTCGAAACATACTGCGCGAGATCTTTCGCGCTTCCGCGCAGAGTGGCCATGAAGCAAACACCTTTGTCCTCTTTTACCACGCCGGCCCAGTGTTCCTGTTCAATAGAGCGCCAGCCCGAAAATTCGCGCGCCTTGCCGGTTTTCGGATCGCGTTCAGCCGGAAACAAAAAAAACTGCATTTTCTTTTCCACCACCCAAATTTGTGCGACCCGCTGGCCTTCCTCGTCGTCGAACACGCGACAGCCGAGCGTCTTTAATTCAGCGAATTCCGGCGGCACATCGTAACGCACGAGGCGATGCTTCATGAAAAGGAAATCCCCAAGTGCGCCGGCGTCGGTCTTCACCGGATCGAGCATCATTGAGTGGGTTGAACTCGCGGTCGTAAGCAAGCGGCGCGCAGTCGTTTCGCCCGGAAACCGGTTCATTCGCTCCACTAGTTGAAAAATTCCAACAATGGCGATGACCAACACCGCGATGCCAGTCGCGAGAAACGCCGGATTTTGCGCGTATTTTTGCCAACGACGCCGCCTCGGCGCGATGAATGTGTCAGGTGGAATCCAATCCGTAATTTCCTTTGGGATCGGAATCGACTGAACCAGCGCGGCCGCCGCTGTGTCGAAATTCTGCTGAACGGCGAAGGCTTCGGTCTTGCGCGCGCGATGAAGCGCCGTCCGCAGCGCGCGATCGTCCACGCGTTCCTCACGAATCGGCGCGCAATGCACGAGCATTTTCTCTTTTCGCGAAAGTTGGATCGCACTCATGTTTCGGTCCTGGGCAAAGTCGCGTCCAGCCAGGCTTGAAATTGTCGCCGCCCGTCGCAGAGCAATTTCGACAACTCGGGCGGTTTCAGCTCGGTCACCGAAAGC